>NZ_NCVA01000034.1:0-50534 GCF_002096685.1 Streptococcus oralis subsp. dentisani
CCAATCAGCAAGCACAAGCTTGAGCAACAGCGTGTCAGCTTCAATTAGTGCTTCAGTATCAGCAAGCACAAGCTTGAGCAACAGCGTGTCTGCATCAATTAGTGCTAGCCAATCAGCAAGCACAAGCTTGAGCAACAGCGTATCAGCTTCAATTAGTGCATCTGAATCAGCAAGCACAAGCTTGAGCAATAGCGTGTCTGCATCAATTAGTGCTAGCCAATCAGCAAGCACAAGCTTGAGCAACAGCGTGTCAGCTTCAATTAGTGCTTCAGTATCAGCAAGCACAAGCTTGAGCAACAGCGTGTCTGCCTCAATCAGTGCTAGCCAATCAGCAAGCACAAGCTTGAGTAACAGCGTATCTGCATCAATTAGTGCTAGCCACTCATTAAGCACAAGCTTGAGCAACAGCGTATCAGCATCAATCAGTGCAAGTCAATCAGCAAGCACAAGCATGAGCAACAGCGTATCTGCCTCAATTAGTGCTTCAGTATCAGCAAGCACAAGCTTGAGCAACAGCGTGTCAGCCTCAATCAGTGCTAGCCAATCAGTAAGCACAAGCTTGAGCAACAGCGTGTCAGCCTCAATCAGTGCTAGCCAATCAGCAAGCACAAGCTTGAGCAACAGTGTGTCTGCCTCAATCAGTGCTAGCCAATCAGCAAGCACAAGCTTGAGCAACAGTGTATCTGCTTCAATCAGTGCTTCAGTATCAGCAAGCACAAGCTTGAGCAACAGCGTGTCTGCTTCAATCAGTGCATCTGAATCAGCAAGCACAAGCTTGAGCAACAGCGTATCTGCCTCAATCAGTGCATCTGAATCAGCAAGCACAAGCTTGAGCAACAGCGTATCTGCTTCAATCAGTGCATCTGAATCAGCAAGCAACAACTCAAGTAGTACTTCAGTTTCAACAAGTACTTCAGTAAGCTTGAGTAACAGCGTAAGTACATCTACATCACTTAGCAATAGCGTTTCAAGCAGTTTGAGTACAAGTGCGTCACAACAATCTAACTCATTCAGCTATAGTAAGGGTGAGCCAACAAGCGAATCTAAGCCAGAGTTTAACCTTCCTAGCTACCTTGAATCTGTAAGTGCAAGTGAGTCAGTTTCACTCAGCAAATCAGTAAGTGTGTCATTGAGCGATAGTACTTCAGCATCAATCAGCGCAAGTGAGTCAGTCTCAACAAGCGCAAGCTTGAGTGACAGCATTTCTGCTTCAATCAGTGCAAGCAACAACTCAGGTAGCGGTTCAGGTTCAACAAGCACAAGCAATGACTCAGCAAGTCAATCAGCTTCAGCATCTGTAAGTGCAAGTCAATCAACTAGCGCATCAGTATCTGCAAGCCAATCAGCTTCAATCAGTACAAGCAATGGTTCAGGCGATGCCTCAACTTCAGCAAGTACTTCAGCAAGCTTGAGCAACAGTGTATCTGCATCAACTAGTGCGAGCCAATCAGCAAGCACAAGCTTGAGCAATAGTGCAAGTACCTCAGCTAGCTTGTCTGACAGTGCTTCAATCTCAAGTGCATTGAACCACTCACAAGCTCCTGCACAACAACCTGCTGGACCAGGACGTTCAAACGGTAGAAAACTTCCAAATACAGGAACTGCAAGTAACCAATTTGCTGGTCTTGGATTAGGAGTAGCTGCCTTGGCAACTGCCTCTCTTCTTGGCAAGAAGAAGAAATCAGCAGCTTCTGAAATGGATTTAGAAGACTAAGTCCCAAAAATCGACTAAAATGAAATTGTTGATATCATTTTAGCGATGAAAACAAGAACCCCGGATGGCCTAAGGCTATCTGGGGTTTTTGGCTCTTTGTCAACTGTAGAGGGTGAGATCGAACTAAGCATGAGAGAGAATCAGATTGATTCTCTCTTTTCTAACATTCAAAGTAACGAGAATCGTCATTCTAAAATTTTTGAAATTTTGAAAATCAAATACTATACATCTTATATCCTTGCTGATTGTCTCCAACTTGATATTGGAATCAAAAGGGATGGACTTCCATTTCTAAACGCTCTAAAGAACTTAATGATGTCTCGCTAGTTATTAATCACCGCCAAAGAGAATATCCGAATTAAAAGACAGCTTTTAAAGCACTTAGGAATAAGGGGAAAAATATTACACTACGCATTGCATATCCCTAACGAAATAGATAAAAATCTAAAATTTGTAGAGAAAATAATATAATTTCGACCTTTTGTGACAGGAATTGCTTGACTAAATAAAACCAAAGCTGTATAATAAGGCAAATATCTAAAACAGGAGGTTCTGGAAATGAAAAAGTCTAAGGCCAAGTATCTGACACTGGCAGGTGTCGTGTTAAGCGCAGGTATCCTATTGAGCGCATGTGGGAACTCAGCAAGTTCATCTAAAACATATAACTATGTCTATTCTAGTGATCCATCTAGTTTGAACTATCTAGCAGAGAACCGTGCAACAACCAATGATATTGTTACCAATTTGGTTGATGGTTTGATGGAAAATGACCAATACGGTAACTATGTTCCATCATTGGCAGAGGATTGGACCGTTTCTAAGGACGGTTTGACTTATACCTACAAACTTCGTAAAGATGCCAAGTGGTATACATACGAAGGTGAAGAATACGCCCCTGTAACTGCTCAAGACTTTGTGACAGGTTTGAAATATGCGGCAGATAAAAAATCTGAAGCCTTGTACTTGGTTCAAGATTCTGTAGCAGGTTTGGATGACTATATCAACGGAAAAACAACTGACTTTTCAACTGTCGGTGTTAAGGCGATTGATGACCAAACAGTTCAGTACACTTTGACTCGACCAGAACCTTACTGGAATTCTAAAACAACTTCAACCATTCTCTTCCCTGTCAATGCTGATTTCTTGAAATCAAAAGGGGATGATTTTGGTAAGGTTGATCCTTCTAACATTTTGTACAATGGACCTTTCTTAATGAAATCCTTTGTTTCAAAATCCGTCATTGAATACAAGAAAAATCCAAGCTACTGGGATGCTAAAAATGTCTTTGTGGACGATGTGAAATTGACCTACTATGATGGAAGTGACCAAGATGCCCTAGCACGTAACTTTACAGAAGGAGTATACAGCTACGCACGTCTCTATCCAAATAGCTCAAGTTTTGAAGGGATTAAAGAGAAGAATAAGGACAATATCATCTACAGCATACAAGATGCCACTTCTTTCTACTTGAACTTTAACCTAGATAGAAAATCTTATAATTTCACTTCTAAAACGACTGACATCGAAAAGAAATCTACCCAAGAAGCAGTTCTGAATAAAAACTTCCGCCAAGCTATCAATTTTGCCTACAACCGTACGGCCTATGGGGCACAATCTCAAGGGGAAGACGGAGCAACGAAGATTATTCGTAACCTAGTTGTACCTCCTACATTTGTAAGTATCAACGGAAAAGACTTTGGTGATGTTGTTTCCGAAAAGATGGTCAACTATGGCCAAGAATGGCAAGGAATCAACTTTGCTGATGCTCAGGATCCTTACTACAATCCTGACAAGGCTAAAGCTAAGTTTGCGGAAGCTAAGAAAGAACTAGAAGCCAAGGGTGTTCAGTTCCCAATTCACTTGGATAAGACTGTTGAAATGACCAATAAGTCAGAAATTCAAGGGATTAGTTCAATGAAACAATCCATCGAATCTATTCTTGGAACTGAGAACGTGGTTATTGATATCCAACAACTGTCAACAGAGGATTATGATAGCTCTGGTTATTTAGCTCAGACAGCAGCCCAGAAGGATTTTGACCTTTACAATGGTGGTTGGAGTGCTGACTACTTAGATCCGTCAAGCTATCTTGATATTTTTAATGTTAATAGCGGAGGTATGTTGCAAAACTTTGGTTTAGAACCAGGTGAGGTCAATGACAAGGCTAAGGCAGTTGGACTTGATACCTATACTCAAATGTTGGAAGAAGCCAATAAAGAGCAAGATCCAGCAAAACGTTATGAAAAGTATGCTGAAATTCAAGCTTGGCTCGTTGATAGTGCCCTTGCTATTCCAAACGTTTCCCTTGGTGGAACACCTAGCTTGAGAAAGACAGTTCCATTCTCTGCACCATTCTCACAAGCTGGAAATAAAGGTGTAGAGTCATACAAGTATCTTAAGTTGCAAGATAAGACGGTGACAACTGCTGAGTATGAAAAAGCTAAAGAAAAATGGCTGAAAGAAAAAGAAGAATCAAATAAAAAAGCCCAAGAAGAATTGGCAAAACACGTTAAATAATCAGTCTATTCAACAGGAAAAGCGATAGTTTCTCAAGGAACTATCGCTTTTATATAGTTTGAAACTATAACTAGCTCTTGAAAAGAAGAAAATGAGTTGGCGAAAATAAGTGGTACAATAGTTACTATAGATTTGGAGGTATTGTATGAGCAAAGAACTACACATCAACACAATTTTGGCCCAGGCGGGAATCAAGTCAGATAAGGCAACAGGTGCCTTGGTGACTCCACTTCATTTTTCAACAACTTATCAGCATCCAGAGTTTGGCCAGTCTACTGGATTTGACTATACCCGCACTAAAAACCCAACTCGCAGTAAGGCGGAGGAAGTCTTGGCTGCAATCGAATCAGCAGACTATGCCCTAGCGACGAGCTCAGGTATGGCTGCGATTGTACTGGCTTTTAGTGTTTTTCCAGTGGGAAGTAAAGTCTTGGCTGTGCGCGATCTGTATGGGGGTTCTTTCCGTTGGTTCAACCAAGTGGAGCAAGAAGGCCGTTTCCATTTTACCTATGCTAATACTGAAGCAGAGTTGATTGCTGAGCTGGAAAATCATGTGGATGTTCTCTACATCGAAACGCCAACCAATCCTTTGATGTTAGAATTTGATATTGCAAAACTAGCAAAACTAGCTCATGACAAGGGGGCTAAAGTAGTCGTAGACAATACCTTCTACAGTCCGATTTACCAACGACCAATCGAAGATGGTGCAGATATTGTTCTTCATTCAGCAACCAAGTACTTAGCAGGGCACAATGATGTCTTGGCTGGGGTAGTTGTGACTAATAGTTTAGAACTATATGAACAACTGTTCTACAATCTCAATACGACAGGTGCTGTCTTGTCACCATTTGATAGTTATCAGTTAATTCGTGGTCTTAAGACCTTGTCTCTGCGTATGGAACGTTCAACAGCCAATGCCCAAGAAGTGGTTGCTTTTTTGAAGGATTCACCTGCTGTCAAGGAAGTGCTCTATACAGGACGTGGAGGCATGATTTCCTTTAAAGTAGTGGATGAGAAACGTATTCCTCATATTTTGAACAGCCTCAAGGTTTTCTCTTTTGCGGAAAGTTTGGGTGGGGTGGAGAGTCTGATCACCTATCCGACGACTCAAACCCATGCGGATATTCCAGCAGAAGTGCGCCATTCCTATGGTTTAACAGATGACCTCTTGCGCTTGTCTATTGGGATTGAGGATGCTAGAGATTTGATTGCAGATTTGCGCCAAGCCTTGGAAGGATAAGACAAAGATGGGAAAATATGATTTTACAAGCCTGCCCAATCGTTTTGGGCATCATACCTATAAATGGAAAGAGGCGGAAGCTGATCGAGAAGTTCTACCAGCCTGGATAGCGGATATGGACTTTGTAGTTTTGCCTGAGGTTCGACAAGCCGTACAAACCTATGCGGATCAGTTGGTCTATGGTTATACTTATGCAAGCGACGCTTTGATTCAGTCGGTTCAAGAATGGGAAACCAGTCAACACGGGTATCACTTTGACAAAGATGCTCTCGTTTTTATCGAGGGAGTGGTGCCAGCTATTTCAACAGCTATTCAAGCCTTTACAAAAGAAGGTGAGGCTGTTCTGATTAACACACCGGTCTATCCACCTTTTGCCCGCAGTGTCAAACTGAACAATCGCCGATTGATTACCAATTCTTTGGTGGAAAAGGATGGATTGTTTGAGATTGACTTTGATCAGTTGGAGAAGGATATGGTGGGAGAGGATGTGAAGCTTTATATCCTCTGCAATCCCCACAATCCTGGGGGCCGTGTTTGGGAAAAGGAAGTATTGGAAAAGATTGGTTATCTCTGCCAAAAACATGGTGTTTTGTTGGTTTCAGATGAGATTCACCAAGATTTGGCCCTCTTTGGTCACAAACACCAGTCTTTTAATACCGTAAATCCAGACTTCAAAAACTTTGCTCTTGTTTTGAGCAGTGCTACCAAGACTTTTAATATTGCTGGAACGAAAAATTCCTATGCAGTTATTGAAAATCCAAAGCTTCGTGTGGCTTTCCAAAAACGCCAGTTGGCCAATAACCAGCATGAGATCTCAGGTTTGGGTTATTTGGCGACAGAAGCTGCCTATCGATATGGAAAGGATTGGCTAGAAGAACTCAAGCAAGTCTTTGAAGACCACATCAATTATGTGGTGGATCTATTTGAAAAAGAGACTAAAATCAAGGTCATGAAACCGCAAGGAACCTACTTGATCTGGCTGGATTTTTCAGCCTATAACCTAACGGATGAGCGCTTGCAAGAGCTTTTGAAGAATGAAGCCAAGGTTATCTTGAACCGAGGTTTGGACTTTGGGGAGGAGGGAAATCTTCATGCCCGCCTCAATGTAGCCATGCCTAAAACACTTTTGGAAGAAGTTTGCCAACGCATCGTGACTACTTTTGCTACCCTTTAAGAATCGAGCCTTCTAGGAGAAAAGTATTCCTAGAAGGCTATTTTCATAGGGGAAAATGTGGTATAATGAAGAGATAAGATAAAGGGGTAATTATGGCTAAATTGATTCCAGGAAAGTTGCGCATGGAGGGTGTTACTCTCTATGAGAAGGGCAAGATTGAGATCATCAAGGAAAAGGGGAATCGCCTCTATACTCGTGTGGCGGGAGAAGACTTGCGCTACAGTTTAGAGGATGATCTGGTTTTTTGTGCTTGCGATTTTTTCCAAAAAAGAGGTTACTGTGTTCACCTCGCAGCGCTCGAGCATTATCTGAAGAACGATGAAGAAGGCCAGGTGATTTTACAAGCCTTAGAAAAAGGACATGAAGAGCAAGAAGAGGTCGAAACCAAGGTTAGTTTTGGTGATAGTTTTTTGGAGCGTATTCAACCTCAGAAGAGAGAAAAAATCTACACTTTGTCGGCTCAAGGCCAGGTTGAAGCTGGGACCAATCGCCTCCTTTGGACTCTCCGAATCGGTTTAGTTGATAGTCAAAAATATTATGTCATTCGTGACATCCCTCTCTTTTTGAAGGTCTTAGTCCATCGAAAGCCATATATGATTGGGAAACACTATGAAAATGACTTGTCTTGGGATGCTTTTGATACAGCTAGTCAAGATGTTCTTACTTTCTTATGTGGCTTGATTGAGGAGGGACTGAGTCAAGACCTCTTTTTCCCCAATCAAGGTCGTCACCTCTTTTTTCCTCTGACCTTTTTTGAGCAGGGAGTGGAGTTGCTGATGAACTTGGAAGATTTTCATTTCGAACACCAGATTATTAGTTATGAAAATCTTCTCTTTCATGATTTAAATCCTGATGCGGGACTTTTCACTTTTTCTGTGAGGGAGTATCCCGATTATTTTGAGATGGAAATCTCTGAAACTGAGCGAGTCAACGTATTCTATGGGGGAGCGGTTCTCTTTCGTAAAGGAAATGTTTATTTCTTGACCCCTAATCAGATAACTCTTTTGAAGGAACTCAAGGAGCTCCCTCGGGAGGAAAGAGGGAGAAAATGCCTCCAGTTTGACAACAGTGATCGTGACCGTTTGGCCGCCTGTCTGCCTTTGTTTGGGCAACTGGGTACAGTTTCTGCTCCTGAGCGCTTGCAAATCAGACCCTTCTCACCAATCTTTTACTTTGATATGGAGGATGACGGTCGCATTCGTTTGGATATTCAGTTTGACTATGGAGATGTTAAGGTGACTAGTCGTCAACAGCTGGAACAATTACCTTTTTCAAGCGATGCCGTCTTGGAAAATCAGCTATTTCAAGTCTGTTTAGGAGCTGGGTTTGAGGCTGATTTTCAGTCTTGGAGACAGGCTTTGAAGCCAGAGGCAGTTTATTCTTTCTTTCACCATACGATTCCTGCTTTTGAGAAGTTGGGTCAGGTTTTCTTGTCTGATAAGATAAATCAGCTCTACAGCGTCCAAGCTCCTCAGGTTCAGATCGAGTCTAAGGGGGGACTGTTGGAGATTCAGTTTGATTTCCAAGGGATTGCCCAAGAAGAGATTGATCAAGCTCTTAAAGCCCTGACCAGCAATCAGGATTTCTATATCAGTTCTTCTGACCAAGTGTACTTTTTTGATGAGGAAACCAAGCAGATCCGTCAGAATATGCAGGAACTGGGTGTTGAGCTAAAAGATGGTTCTTTCCAGGCTCGAAAATCCCTAGCTTATAGTCTTTCTCAGCTTTTTGAAGGCCACGATCGGATAGCATTTTCGAAGGAATTTCAACATTTGGCTCATGATTTGATCCATCCAGAGGATTTTCCTTTGGGAGATATACGGGTGCAGGCGAGTTTGAGAGACTATCAGGAAAAGGGAGTCCGTTGGCTCCAGATGCTTCATCACTATGGTTTTGGTGGCATTCTGGCAGATGATATGGGACTGGGAAAAACACTGCAAACCATCGCTTTTTTGACTAGTCAGGTGACCGAAGATAGTCGGGTCTTGATTTTAGCTCCGTCAGGTTTGATCTACAACTGGGCAGATGAATTCAGGAAATTTGCCCCACAGTTGGATTTGGCTGTCGTTCATGGTTTGAAAGCGAATCGAGAAGCGATTCTTTCTGAAAATCACCAAATCTATGTGACTAGCTATGCCACCTTTCGTCAAGACAGCGAGCTTTATCAAGAGATGGCTTTTGATTTTCTCTTCTTAGATGAAGCCCAGGTCATGAAAAATGCCCAAACCAAGATTGCTCAGAGTTTGCGCCAGTTTGTGGTGCCAGCAGTCTTTGCTTTGTCAGGTACGCCCATCGAAAATCATTTAGGAGAGTTGTGGTCTATCTTTCAAATTGTGCTTCCAGGACTCTTACCAAGTAAAAAGGAGTTTATGAAATTACCGGCTGACCGAGTCGCGCAGTTTATCAAACCCTTCGTCATGAGGCGTAAGAAAGAAGAAGTTCTTACAGAACTGCCTGATCTGATCGAAGTCGTTTATAAAAATGAACTGGAAGATCAGCAGAAGGCCATCTATCTCGCCCAGTTGCAACAGATGCGAGACCGCCTAGCGCAAGTGACAGATCAAGAATTCCAGAGAAGTCGGGTAGAAATCTTATCTGGTCTCATGCGATTGCGCCAGATCTGCGATACGCCAGCTCTCTTCATGGACGATTATCAAGGAGCTAGTGGTAAACTCGATAGTCTCCGAGATTTATTGCTACAAGTGGCAGATGGTGGGCATCGGGTCTTGATTTTCTCCCAGTTTAAAGGAATGTTGGAAAAAATCGAGCAAGAACTCCCAGATTTGGGCTTGACTTCCTTCAAAATCACAGGTTCAACTCCTGCTCATGATAGACAGGAGATGACCAAGGCCTTTAACCAAGGGGAGAGAGATGCCTTTCTCATCTCTCTGAAAGCAGGTGGTGTCGGTCTTAATCTAACGGGAGCTGATACCGTCATCCTAGTGGATCTCTGGTGGAATCCGGCTGTCGAAGCCCAGGCTATCGGACGAGCCCACCGCATGGGACAGGAGCAGAAGGTAGAAGTTTATCGTTTGATTACCAAGGGGACCATTGAAGAAAAAATCCAAGAACTTCAAGAACAAAAAAAACATTTGGTTTCCCAAGTTTTAGATGGTACGGAGTCGCGTGCGAGTCTCAGTTTGGCAGAAATTCGTGAAATTTTGGGAATTTCTGAAGCCAGCACTTGAAAAATCAAGACAATACGCTATAATGAAGTGTTGAAAGGAAATACAAAATGAAACAAGATCGATTTCCATTGGTGTCAGATGATGAGATCATGCTGACCGAAATGCCAGTCATGGACTTGTACGATGAGTCAGACTTTATTAGCAATATCAAAGGTGATTACCGCGATAAGAACTATTTGGAATGGTCTCCTATCAATGAAGAAGAAACAGTAGTTTCTCCAGTGGTTAATAAGGAGTCAAAGCCAAGCCCAGAACCTAAAAAAGTTGAAAAAACGTATGCTGAATTGGCTCGAGAAGAGGCGCGTGCGGACTTGAAGAAGAAACGTTCAGCCAAGTATTTGACTCAGGATGTTAGCCATACCAGACGACACAATGGTTCAGCACTTGTTCGTCAAGGAAACCAACCAACAGCGCCATTTCAAAAGGAAAATCCAGGCGAGTTTGCCAAATTCAGTAAAAACTTGAGCCAGTCCCACTATATCTTAGCTGAGGAGGTTGGCCAAGTGGCGAATCCAACTCCGAAAGCCCAAACGGGAAAAGCTAAAAAGAACAACTATGATTTTCTAAAGAAGAGTCAAATCTATAATAAAAAGAATAAGCAAACAGAACAGGAACGTCAGGTTGCCCAAGAGTTGAATCTGACAAGAATTACTGAGTAGGGGAGAAAAGCATGTCAAAAACATATCATTTTATTGGAATCAAGGGATCAGGGATGAGTGCCCTAGCCTTGATGTTGCATCAAATGGGACACAAGGTTCAAGGTTCAGACGTTGAAAAATACTACTTTACTCAACATGGACTAGAGCAGGCAGGGATTGCGATTCTTCCTTTTGATGAAAAGAACCTACAAGGTGATGTAGAGATTATCGCGGGGAATGCCTTCCGTCCAGATAACAACGTTGAAATCGCCTATGCAGATCAAAATGGTATCAGCTACAAACGTTACCATGAATTCCTAGGTAGCTTTATGCGCGACTTTGTCAGCATGGGAGTTGCTGGAGCTCATGGGAAAACTTCAACAACAGGTATGCTGTCACACGTCTTGTCTCACATCACAGACACCAGCTTCTTGATTGGTGACGGGACAGGTCGCGGCTCAGCCAATGCCAAATATTTTGTCTTTGAATCAGACGAATATGAGCGCCATTTCATGCCTTACCACCCAGAATACTCTATCATCACCAACATTGACTTTGACCATCCAGACTACTTTACAAGTCTAGAGGACGTTTTCAATGCCTTTAACGACTATGCCAAACAAATTACCAAAGGTTTGTTTGTATACGGTGAGGATGCTGAGTTGCGTAAGATCACAGCTAATGCGCCAATCTATTACTATGGTTTTGAAGCTGAGGGCAATGACTTTGTAGCTAGTGATCTCCTTCGTTCTACGACTGGATCAACCTTTACAGTTCATTTCCGTGGACAAGAGTTGGGACAATTCCACATTCCAACCTTTGGTCGTCACAATATCATGAATGCGACAGCTGTTATTGGTCTTCTCTACACAGCAGGATTTGATTTGAACTTGGTGCGTGAACACTTGAAAACTTTTGCAGGTGTTAAGCGTCGTTTCACTGAGAAAATCGTTAATGACACGGTAATCATCGATGACTTTGCCCACCATCCAACAGAAATCATCGCGACCTTGGATGCAGCTCGTCAAAAATACCCAAGCAAGGAAATCGTGGCAATCTTCCAACCGCACACCTTCACTCGAACTATTGCCTTGTTAGATGATTTTGCACAAGCCTTGAATCAGGCAGATGCCGTTTACCTAGCGCAAATCTATGGATCTGCTCGTGAAGTGGATAATGGCGATGTCAAGGTAGAAGACCTAGCAAGCAAGATCACGAAGAAAAATCAAGTTATCACCGTTGAAAATGTATCTCCACTCCTTGACCATGACAATGCTGTTTACGTCTTTATGGGAGCAGGAGATATCCAAACCTATGAGTACTCATTTGAACGTCTCTTGTCTAATCTGACAAGCAACGTCCAATAGGAAAAACAAATGGAAATTCCAATTACTATAAGGCAAGCCACCTTATCAGATTTAGAAGAAATGTTGGCGATTGAAGAAGCCAATCCTTCGTTAGAAGAGGCACTTAGCCGCCAATCCTTAGAAGAGAGTATCCGCAAGATTGCGGGTACCTTTCTTGTAGCTGGGGATGAAAATCAGCTCGTGGGCTATGTTTTGGGAGAAGAACAGTCTATTCATCCCAAATGGATAGAAATAAAATCATTGACCATTCATCCTGACTATTGGGGACAAGGACTGGGAACTCTTCTTCTTGCAGCCTTGAAACAGGTGACTGTCGAGCTAGATTACCAAGGTATTCTTTTGCAAAGTCCTGATGAGTTACTATCATATTTTGAAATGAATGGCTTTGTTGAGGAAGAAGTGACAGGGAGTCATTATGGCAGTGGTTCTGAATGGTATCTGACTTGGGCTAATCCTTTTTATCAGGAGGAAATATGAAAATCAGACAAGCAAGATTTTCGGATTTAGATCGTATTTTAGAGATAGAGCTGGAGAATTTCTCCCTTGAAGAAGCCATTCCTCGTTCGGTCTTTGAGGCCCATTTGCGGGAAATTCAGACCAGCTTTCTCGTCGCTGAAAAAGAGGGACGTATCCTTGGCTACATTGAAGGTCCGGTCGTCCCACATCGTCATCTACAAGATCAGTCCTTTACAGAAGAAATAAAAGACTATAGCCATAAACCTGGAGGTTATATTTCTGTGACCTGTCTCTCCATAGCTAAGGAAGCGCAAGCTTTGGGAGTGGGGAAAAAACTGTTAAGTGCTCTGAAGGAAGTCGCTTTAGAACATGAACGAGAAGGCATTAACCTGACCTGTCATGATTACCTTATCTCCTATTACGAAAAACATGGATTTGTTAATGAAGGAATATCCCAGTCCACCTATGCAGGTGAGACTTGGTATAACATGGTTTGGAAGCCTTGAAAACAAGAAATATAGTTGGAGAAAGGTATATTTTGTTGCTTTTCTGCGACTTTTAAGATATAATGTTATGGATTGCCAACAAGGAGGTAAAGCTTTTGAGCGAGAAATCAAGAGAAGAAGAAACATTAAGCTTTAAAGAACAGATTTTACGCGATTTAGAGAGAGTCAGAGAGAGAGAAAGAAGAGGAAAAGAGGATGAAAGTCCAACTACCCCACCAACTCCATCTTCTCAAGTAACTCCACCTGCCCCTTCTGAACAAGAATCAAATCTTGCCACAGAAGATTTAATGGTAGACTCTCTGTCAACTGTCGATGAAATCCTTAAAAATGCCCCAAGTGTGCCACCACGCCCAAGTTTTGAATCAAGCGAAGTGACAGCACCAGCACCAGAACCAGAAGAGTCAAAACTAGAAGAGCCTGCACCAGCCAAGATTGATGCTGTAGAGCCTAAAAAGGAAGAGAAAGAGTTTAATACTACTCCAACTAAAGTGGCTGTTTCCTATAAAATGGATGACAATAAAGAAGAATCAGTCCCTCCTGTTGTGGAGAATGTAGTCCCTGCTCCAGTTGAGAAAGTTGATAACCTAACAGATTCTCCAAGTCGTAGTCGCCGTGAAGGAGTAAAACCAGCTAAGAAAAAGAAGAAATCAAAAGCCAAAGGTTGCTTGCTAACTTTCCTAGTTCTCCTAGTGCTCGTAGGTATTGGTGGATTCTTTGGTTATGGATACGTTCAAGAATCCTTAAAACCAGTTGATGCGAGCTCTAAGGACTACGTAACGGTTCAAATCCCAGAAGGTTCAAATGTTCAAGAAATTGGGAGCACTTTGGAAAAATCTGGTTTGGTAAAACATGGACTTATCTTTAGTTTATATGCTAAATATAAGAGTGCAGACTTAAAATCAGGTTATTACAACTTGAAGAAGAGCATGAGTACAGATGAATTGATCCAAGAATTGCAGAAAGGTGGAACTCCTGAACCACAAGAACCGGCTCTTGCAAGCTTGACAATTCCAGAAGGATATACTTTGGAGCAAATTGCTCAAACGGTAGGTCAACTTCAAGGTGACTTTAAAGAGCCGCTTACAGCGGATGCCTTCTTAGCAAAAGCTCAAGATGAGACCTTTATCTCACAATTAGTAGCCAAGTATCCAAACCTTCTTGGAAGTCTCCCAACAAAAGACAGTGGCGTTCGTTATCGCCTAGAAGGTTACCTTTTCCCAGCAACTTATACCATCAAAGAAAGCACTACAGTTGAAAGTTTGATTGATGAGATGTTAGCTGCTATGGATAAGGCTATGTCACCATATTACGCTACGATCAAAGAAAAGAACCTGACAGTCAATGAATTGCTCAGTATCGCTTCTCTTGTTGAAAAAGAAGGTGCTAAGACAGAAGACCGCAAGAAAATCGCAGGTGTCTTCTATAACCGCTTGAATGTCGGTATGCCACTTCAAAGTAATATCGCTATCCTGTATGCTCAAGGCAAGCTTGGTCAAAAGATTAGCCTAGCGGATGATGCTGGAATTGATACAACGATTGATTCACCTTACAATGTTTATACACACCTTGGCCTCATGCCTGGACCGGTAGACAGTCCAAGTCTGGATGCCATCGAAGCAAGTGTAAATCAGACAAAGAGTGACTACTTATACTTTGTAGCCAATGTCGAAGATGGTAAAGTGTACTTTGCAACGACCAAAGAAGAACATGATCAAAACGTTGCAGAACATATCAATAGCAAACTAACCCAATCAAGTAGTTCAAACTAAATTATGTGGTTTTCCACATAATTTTGTTTTAAAAACAAATTAAGAAAAGAAAGTTGAGAAAAATGGCAGAAAAAACTTACCCAATGACCCTTGAAGAAAAGGAAAAACTAGAAAAAGAATTAGAGGAGTTGAAACTCGTTCGTCGTCCTGAAGTGGTAGAACGTATCAAAATTGCTCGTTCATATGGAGACCTTTCAGAGAACAGCGAGTACGAAGCAGCTAAGGATGAGCAAGCTTTTGTTGAAGGACAAATTTCAAGTCTAGAAACAAAAATCCGCTATGCTGAAATCGTTAATAGCGATGCAGTTGCCCAAGATGAAGTGGCTATCGGTAAGACTGTAACGATCCAAGAAATCGGGGAAGATGACGAAGAGGTCTATATCATCGTCGGTTCTGCAGGTGCAGATGCTTTTGCTGGTAAGATTTCAAATGAGAGCCCGATTGGACAAGCCTTGATCGGCAAGAAGACTGGTGATACAGCGACCATCGAGACACCAGTTGGTAGCTATGATGTCAAAATCTTAAAGGTTGAAAAAACAGCCTAAATAGAATGAAAAAGGAGTAGTAGAGGCTTTGACTTGCTCAACTCCTTTTTGGTTTTTTGAATAAAATAGGAGACTATATGAGTGAAAATAAGAAAAAAAATAAGATGGAACGTGGTCTAACCAATCGCCATGTTCAGGTGATGGCTATTGCGGGAACAATCGGAACAGGTCTTTTCCTAGGTGCCGGTCGCTCTATCAGCCTGACAGGCCCTTCTATCATCCTGATTTATATGATTACAGGAGCCTTTATGTTTTTGATGATGAGGGCTGTTGGGGAGATGCTGTATCAGGATCCAGAACAACATACCTTTATCAACTTTATCACCCGTCATTTGGGTAAAGGTTGGGGCTATTTCTCAGTTTGGTCTTATTGGTTATCTGTCGTCTTTATCGGTATGGCAGAAATCACTGCGATCTCGCATTATGTTCAGTTTTGGTTTCCTAGCTGGCCTAGTTGGCTGATTCAGATTGTCTTTTTAACGATTTTGGCCTTGGTCAATCTGATTGCGGTTAAGCTCTTTGGAGAAGTCGAGTTTTGGTTTGCTATGGTTAAAATTGTGGCTATTTTAGCTATGATTGCAACGGGAGCCTTTATGGTTTTGACAGGATTTGAGACACCTCATGGTGTTGCAAGTTTGGCAAATATCAGCGACCAGTTCTCTCTTTTTCCAAACGGTGTTATGAACTTTGTCATGGCCTTTCAAATGGTATTTTTTGCCTATCTGATGATTGAGTTTATCGGAGTGACAACTTCTGAAACAAAGAATCCTCGTCAGGTTTTGCCAAAAGCAGTTAAAGAAATTCCTCTCCGAATTGTCTTCTTCTATGGTGGAGCCCTATTAGCCATTATGTCTATCATTCCCTGGAAAGAACTTGCTTCTTCAGATTCACCATTTGTAACGGTTTTTGAGCTAGCAGGTATCAAGTGGGCGGCAGCTCTGATTAACTTCGTTGTTTTGACGTCGGCAGCATCTGCTCTTAATTCAACCCTCTATTCAACAGGGCGACACCTCTACCAGATTGCCCATGATTCACCCAATCGCTTTTTAAAAGCGATCAAGGCAGATACTCTTTCTCGTCATAATGTTCCGCAAAATGCCATTATTGCCTCAGCAATCTTGATTGCTCTGGCTGCCTTTATCAATGTTTTGCCAGGCGTTTCAGATGCTTTTGCTTTGATTACGGCGTCCTCATCGGGTGTTTACATCGCGATTTATATCTTGATCATGGTGGCTCATCTCAAATACCGCAAGTCACAAGACTTCATGGCGGATGGCTACCTCATGCCTCAGTATCGCTTGCTCAATCCCCTAACCATCCTCTTTTTCATCTTTGTCTTTGCAACCCTCTTTTTACAAGAGTCTACCTTCATGGGGGCAGTTGGTTCTGCTATCTGGATTATCGGTTTCGGAATTTATAGCCAGTGGAAATTTAGGAAATAAATCATGAACTCATCAACTTTGCTTGGTGAGTTCTTTTTAGTTTGACAGTCTATTGAAATAAGATTATAATCAAGCTGTAACAGTTCGAAGGAGGTTTGGATGCACTTTAGATTGGAAAATAAAGCGTCCCAGAAAGCGCAAGAAATAGGAAATCTGATTCGTGCTTATAATCGTTCCAAAAGAGAAGAGGCTGAAAGCGAGCCACTGAATATTTATGTCGAAGACGAAAAGGGCAATCTTATGGCAGGTTTAGTAGCAGAGACTTTCGGAAATTGGTTGGAAATCGAGTATTTGTTTGTGAAAGAGGAATCGCGAGGACAGGGAATTGGTTCAAAACTATTGCAACAGGCAGAAAGTGAAGCTAAGCATCGAAACTGTTGTTTTGCTTTTGTGAATACTTGTCAGTTTCAAGCACCAGATTTTTATAAAAGGCATGGCTACAAGGAAGTCTTTACCTTGCAAGACTATCCCTATACAGGACAAAGATACTATTACCAAAAGGATTTGTAAGGTAAACATGAAGGCATAAAGCAGAGAGGAAATCTTCACATAATTATGGAGGTGGGCTAATGGACATCATACTAGATATGGGCAACGTCTTATTAGAATGGAACAAGGATAAGATTTTGCAAGGCGTTTCGGGTTCGAAGAAGGATTATCTGATTTTAGATAAGACCATTTTTCAGTCGGGACTTTGGGAAAGATTAGATCTTGGTACCATGACGAGACAAGAATTAGTACTAGAAGTTGTGTCGATGATTGGAAGTACCTATCAAAAGAAGGTCGAAGAAGTTATCTGGAGCTGGCCTAGCTACATTGATATTTACACGGAAGTCTTTCCTGTCTTGTCAGAACTAAAGAAAAAGGGCCATCGCATCTTTGTCTTGTCCAATACCTCAAAGGTATTTTATGACTTGCTGAAAGAGCAACTGTCTCCTTTAAAAGAACTTTTAGATGGCTTTGTCCTATCCTGTGATATAAAAGCTATAAAGCCGGATTTGACAATGTTTAAGGATATTCTCGACAAATACCAGTTAGATCCTACACATTGTGTCTTTCTAGACGATATTGAGGACAATACAAACGCAGCTGAGAAATTGGGCATCAAGGCCTATCAGGTCAAGAAAAGAAGTGATGTCGTCGATATTTTGAAATCCTATATTTAAATTCAAAACTCTCTATTTTCTGTGGTAGAGAGTTTTTTTGTTAATAAAATCTTACAAAATGACATTTATATATTGCATTAAGTTAGATATATGGTATAATGTATTTGAGAAAAGGAGCGCAACTTTTTAAAAATTATAAGGAGGAAACAAGTGGCTAAAAATTTAAAGTTAAAACTAGCTCGTGTGGAGCTTGATATGACACAGGGTGATTTGGCAGAAGCTGTGGGTGTTACTAGGCAGACTATAGGCTTGATAGAAGCAGGGAAATACAATCCTAGTCTCTCCCTTTGCCAGTCCATTTGCAGATGCTTAGGCAAAACTTTAGATCAATTATTTTGGGAGGAAGAAGATGAAAAATAGAAAAAAACTCGTGATCAAAGATGAACGTACGGAAAAATTAGACGGAAAGATTTCAGGAGAAATTCTCTTGGGAATGTGCCTATTTTTGGCACTGGAAATTTTTGCCAAAGTTTATATTTTCAATTTAACACTTTTGTCCTATTTACCAGAATTACTTTTATTGATTGGAGTCGGTTTGTATGCCATTATTCGCCGCATGTATGTAGGAATTGATATTCGAGATATTGTTGAGAATACTGGAAAAGAAAGAATTTTATCTGCTTTGGGATTTTCTATAGTGATTTTATTGATTGATATCGTAGGCAATCGCGAGGAATTGGTCAATCTATTGACTTGGAAGTACTCCCTAAAAGTGCTTCTAGCAGTTATCATCTATCTTGTTGGGAGTTTTTCTATGGATAGAGTTATCCTATACTTGAATCGCAGAAATCAGCAAGTTTGGGAGGAAGAAGATGAAAAATAGATTTTTTTATTATCAATTATTAGACGAAAGAGAAGAACAACTGTTTAACAAAGCTGGGACAGAGACTTTTTATATGTTTATCGGGCTCATTCTGCTAAGTTATTTGGTGGCTGTATTAGCACCTGCTCTTTTTAATCCTGATATTCTTCTGGTTACTCTTCTTTTAGGAATTTTCTTCTTTTTCAATCGTGCACGACAACTTGGAGTGACCTACTATAGTCGTTTTCATTTTACGATTGTAGGGTGTTTGCTGGTAACTCTCGCTATTACGACTCTTTTGATGTTGCAGAATTATCAATTCAATATCGAAATTTATCAGCACAATCCTCTGAACGTTAAATACTTGTCTGCTTGGGTCATTACTTATCTGATTTACCTTCCTTGGGTTTTTATCGGCAATCTCGGCCTTAAAAGTTATGGCGAATGGGCTCAGAAAAAGTTTGAGAAAGATATGGATGAACTGGAGAATGGAGAATAGCTTGTTAGCTTTTTATCAATCTTGGTAAAATGTGTTATAATAGTACTAATTTATCGGACGGTGTGAAAGTGGTAGGATACTTTCATACCCTTGTAAAGTAGGAAGAAGGAAAACAGATGTATCCAGATGATAGTTTGACATTGCACACGGACTTGTACCAGATCAACATGATGCAAGTTTACTTTGACCAAGGGATTCACAATAAAAAGGCGGTCTTTGAAGTTTATTTCCGCCAGCAACCTTTTCAGAACGGCTATGCAGTTTTTGCTGGTTTGGAAAGAATTGTACATTATCTTAAAGACTTGCGCTTTTCAGACAGCGATATCGCCTACTTGGAGTCGCTTGGCTATCATGGGGCGTTCTTAGACTACCTCCGCAATTTCAAGTTGGAGTTGACGGTTCGTTCTGCTCAGGAAGGGGACTTGGTCTTTGCCAATGAACCGATTGTACAGGTGGAAGGCCCTCTTGCCCAATGTCAATTGGTCGAAACGGCTCTCTTGAACATCGTTAACTTTCAAACCTTGATAGCGACCAAGGCAGCACGTATTCGTTCAGTCATTGAAGATGAACCCTTGATGGAGTTCGGGACACGTCGTGCGCAAGAAATGGATGCAGCTATCTGGGGAACACGCGCAGCGGTGATTGGTGGTGCCAATGGAACCAGCAACGTGCGTGCGGGTAAACTCTTTGACATTCCTGTCTTGGGGACTCATGCCCATGCCTTGGTACAGGTTTATGGAAACGACTATGAAGCCTTCAAGGCCTATGCGGCAACCCACCGTGACTGTGTCTTTTTAGTAGATACTTATGACACCCTTCGCATCGGTGTGCCAGCTGCTATTCAGGTGGCGCGTGAACTGGGTGATCAGATTAACTTTATGGGTGTGCGGATTGACTCTGGGGATATTGCCTACATTTCCAAGAAAGTCCGTCAGCAATTGGACGAGGCTGGATTTACAGAGGCTAAGATTTATGCTTCTAATGACCTAGATGAAAATACCATCCTCAACCTCAAGATGCAAAAGGCCAAGATTGATGTCTGGGGCGTGGGAACCAAGCTGATTACAGCTTATGATCAGCCAGCTCTTGGGGCAGTTTATAAGATTGTTGCGATCGAAGATGAAAATGGTCAGATGCGCAATACTATCAAACTGTCTAATAATGCGGAAAAAGTGTCTACGCCAGGTAAGAAGCAGGTATGGCGCATTACCAGTCGTGAAAAAGGCAAGTCAGAAGGTGACTACATTACTTATGATGGTGTGGATGTGAGTGGCATGACAGAAATCAAGATGTTCCATCCAACTTATACTTACATCAAAAAAACCGTTCGTAATTTTGATGCCGTTCCTCTCTTGGTGGATATTTTCAAAGAAGGAACATTAGTTTATAGCTTGCCTAGTTTGACTGAGATTCAGGCCTATGCACGTAAGGAATTTGACAAGCTTTGGGATGAGTATAAACGGGTACTCAATCCGCAACATTATCCAGTGGACTTGGCGCGTGATATTTGGCAAGACAAGATGGACTTGATTGATAAGATGCGCAAAGAAGCCCTTGGTGAAGGAGAAGAAGAATGAGTTTGCAAGAGACCATTATCCTGCAACTGGGCGTCAAACCAGTGATTGATGCCCAGGAAGAAATCCGTCGTTCAATTGACTTCTTAAAAAGATACTTGAAGAAACATCCCTTCCTTAAAACCTTTGTACTAGGGATTTCTGGAGGACAAGACTCAACCTTGGCAGGGCGCTTGGCGCAATTAGCGATGGAAGAAATGCGAGCAGAGACAGGAGATGACAGCTACCGATTTATCGCTGTCCGCCTGCCATATGGCGTGCAAACTGATGAAGCAGACGCTCAAAAAGCTCTCGCTTTCATCCAGCCAGATATTAGCTTGGTTGTGAATATCAAGGAATCAGCTGATGCCATGACAGCTGCAGTTGAAGCGACAGGAAGTCCTGTTTCAGACTTTAACAAGGGAAATATCAAGGCTCGTAGTCGTATGATTGCCCAATATGCCCTTGCAGGTGCCCATAGCGGAGCTGTCATTGGAACAGACCATGCTGCGGAAAATATCACAGGTTTCTTTACCAAGTTTGGTGACGGTGGTGCGGATATTCTCCCTCTTTACCGCCTCAATAAACGCCAAGGAAAACAACTCTTGAAGGAGCTTGGTGCAGACCCAGCCCTTTATGAAAAAATCCCAACAGCAGACCTAGAAGAAGACAAACCTGGACTTGCTGACGAAGTAGCCTTGGGAGTCACTTACAATGAAATTGATGACTACCTCGAAGGAAAGCAAGTTAGTCCAGAAGCCCAAGCGACTATCGAAAACTGGTGGCACAAAGGCCAACACAAACGCCACCTACCAATCACCGTATTTGATGACTTTTGGGAGTGAGACAGAAATCGGTAACACGAAGAGTTCGATTTCGTTGTCTCACCCCCGCAACGATGACTAGGTTTGAAAAAGCTTGGTAAAGCGCATTTCAAACCAGACAGCGACTGCGTCAAGTAACTAGATGAAAAACTTGTTTTCTAGCTGTTACTGAGTATAGTCTTTTTACCCTGAGTTTAGAAATAAGAAAACGAAGAAGGCCCAGTGGACTTTTTTAGCTCCTTGTCTTAAGCTGAGAAAGCGAGGTAACATTATGAAAGCAATCGGTACGCAAATGTTACAGACAGAACGTTTGATTTTGAGAAGATTTGTGGAGAGTGATGCAGAAGCCATGTTTCAAAATTGGGCTTCATCTGCTGAGAATTTGACCTATGTCACCTGGGATCCCCATCCGAATCTTGAGGTGACTCGAAACTCGATTCGAAATTGGGTTGCATCCTATACCAATCCCAACTATTACAAATGGGCCATTTGCCTCAAAGAAAACCCAGGGCAAGTGATAGGAGATATCAGCATCGTTGAAATACACGAAAAAGATTTAAGTTGTGAAATTGGCTATATTTTAGGAAAAAATTATTGGGGTCGTGGTATGATGACGGAGGCCTTGAAAGCTGTGTTAGACTTTTGTTTTACTCAAGCAGGCTTTCAAAAGGTCAGAGCACGATATGCCAGTCTTAATCCAGCTTCGGGTCGTGTCATGGAGAAGGCGGGAATGTCTTATCTAAAAACCATTACCAATGGTGTGGAGAGAAAAGACTACGTTGCGGACCTTATTTATTATCAGATTAAAAAGGACTAAGAAATGACCTGAGCTTCAAAATTTAACTTTTGAAGCTCAGGTCATTTTTTTCTGTTCTTTTATTTTAACTCATAAAGCCAGTCGTCACCGTCTTTGTAGTAAAAGAATTCACTTAAATCGTCTTCTAAAAAAACACGCAGCATGTCTGACATATCCTCAGTTGCAAGTTTCAGATGAGACAGATTTTCAAATTCTTCCCACCAAACAGTACCTTCGTCTGAAGACTGGAGTTCACCAGTAAAGTGTTCTGTCTTGTAAAAGAGGACGACATAGCGGTAATCCTCGTCATCGTACCAGTCTTTGATACCACAAAGTTGAGGTTTGGATATGGTTAGTCCAGTTTCTTCCTTGACTTCTCTGATAACTGCATCGGTAAAAGATTCCCCACGCTCTACATGACCACCAGGAAAAGTGATGCCGGGCCAGTCGGGACTAACTCGATTTTGAACTAGAACTTTGTTTCCGTTTTTAATCATGCACATGTTGACAAATTCGACTAATTCTCGTCTGTTCATATTGTTTTTCCTATTTTGTTAGTAACTTTTCCACGACGTTTAACTTTCGCATGGTCAAATCCACGCCAAAAAGTTTTTCAAGATAGTTGGTATTGAGCTTTTTTCGTTTTGCAGTTCTAGGGAGATAGAGGTAGAGACAGTGATCGCCTACACAAATTTCTTCCTCACCGTAGTCAGCTTTCAAATTTTCTAATGGCAGACTTTGGATAAATCCTTGATAAAGGATCACATGCACACGATCATGAAGATAGTCTTCTCTAAATGAGTTCTCTTGAACAATCTTTTCAAAATCGTCCTTATTCTTGATAACCATTTTTAAGTCAGCTCCAATTTTTTCCTTTATTAGAGTATGAATGCGTTCTCGTATTTCTTCTAAATCTAAGTCACTTTCAAGAATGATATTCCCACTTTGAATATAGGTTCGAACGTGTTGAAAACCAGCTTCTGTCAAAATATTTACCAAATAAGACATTTTTGGGATAGCATTTTTTCCATTGGGAGTAACGCCTCTTAGTAAAATAATATGTTCCAAAGGACTTCCTTTCTTATTTGGTATTTATTGGATTTGAGCCTGCCACCCAGCCGGTACAGAGGGCAGAAGTGATGTTAAACCCACCCGTGTGGGCATTGATATCCAGTACCTCGCCAGCAAAGTGGAGCCCAGAGACTAGCTTACTTTCAAGGGTTTTAGGATTGATTTCCTTAAGACTGACGCCTCCTTTGGTGACGAAGGACTTAGCCAGAGACATTTTGTCAGTGACAGGGATTTTGAGGGCCTTGATGGACTGGAGAAGTTGTTCCCGTTCTTTCTCAGTCAGCTGTTTGACTTTGTCAGGATAGCCTTGCACCAAAAATTCTGCCAAACGTTCTGGAAGCAAAGTTTTTAAAGCATTTTTCAAGGATTTTTCCCGATTTTCTTCTAGAAATGCAGCTAAGTCCTTCTCAGAAAGTTGAGGCAAGACATCCAGTGAGAGGATCTCACCACCCTTGACAAAGCTAGACATACGTAGAGCAGCAGGGCCTGACAAACCAAAGTGGGTAAAGAGGAGGTCATGGGTGATGACATGCTTGCCATAGCTTAGAGTCACGTCATCTAGGGAAATTCCCTGCAAGGCCTTATGTGGGAAATCCGTCAATAATGGACTTTCGGCGGCTTCAAGCTCTGTAATGGTGTGCTTAAAATGACGGGCAATCTCGTGACCAAAACCAGTCGAACCAGTCGAAGGATAAGATTTACCACCTGTTGTGACAATCAGTTTATCACAAGTGAAGCTTTGGTCTGCGGATTTAAGGACAAACTGGTCGTCTATCTTTTTAACCGAAACAATTTCTGTTTGAGTAGCAATTTGCCCACCAAGTTCAGTGATTTTCTTCTCCAGCGCCTCAATAATGGTCCGAGACTTGTCACTGGCAGGAAAGACGCGGCCATGGTTCTCAATCTTTAGTTTAACACCGTTTTCGGTGAAAAAGTTGATGATATCATGGTTATCAAACTGGGAAAAGACACTATATAGAAAGCGTCCATTTCCAGGGATGCCAGCTAGTAGGTCATCTAGAGTTCCATTGTTAGTTACATTGCAACGGCCACCACCAGTACCAGCTAATTTTTTTCCGAGTTTCCGATTTTTTTCGATGAGAAGGGTTTTCTGACCATAAAAGCTACTGGAAATCGTAGCCATCATGCCAGCAGGCCCTCCACCGATGACAATAGTATCAAAATGTTTCATAGCTCTATTGTACCACAAAAAACAAGAGATGCTTGGTATCTCTTGTTGCTAATGATCTTAGTTGATTTCATATCCCATCAACAAACCGCCATCTTCTGCATAAAAACTACAGAGGCCAGATGTTGGAACGATTTTGATATTGGCTTGTGGGAATGTTTCCAGCAAGCGTTCTGACAATTGCTGACAGAATTTTTCATTGCTGCGGTGTGCCATGACGATACGACCACCAGCATAACCAGCTTTGATGAGTTCTTCATAGGCTGCTTGAAGGGATTTTTTTGCTCCACGAGCTTTTTGAAGAAGCTCTAGGGTTCCAGTTTCACTTGCTTCCCCAACCATACGGATGTTGAGAAGGCCAACAACTGCACCGATAAGCTTACTCAAACGACCATTTTTGACCAAGTTATCAACTTTAGCAAGAACAAAGAGCAACTTCGTTTTTTCTTGGTAGGCTGTAATAGCTTCAACAACTTCCTCATGAGAAAGTCCTTGGTCAATCAAGTCATTGATTTTTTCGACAATCAAGTCAACTTCCCCACCTGCAGATAAACTATCAATCACATGAATCTGAGTGTCAGGGTGTTCTTCGAGGTAGATATTTTTAGCGAGTTGTGCACTGTTATGGCTACCAGAAAGGGTACCAGTGATGGTAACGACAAAGATATGCTTAGCACCTTCAAATGCACGCAAGTAATCATCAGGGCTAGGGCAAGCTGATTTTGAAGCCTCAGAAGTCGCATACATGGTTTCCATCATGTGATCAATGTCGAGAGTGGCATCATCGATAAAGACCTGATCAGCTACTTGAATGGTTAATGGTACACTGATGAATTCAGTATCAATAGCAGGAGTTGCTAGTTGACGATAATCACAACCAGAGTCAGCTACAATCTTCCAAGTCATAGAAATTCTCCATCTTTGTCACTTATACATTGACAAAGGTTCTGTCTTTTTTTACAATTATATCATGAAAGCCCTTGAAACAAAAGTACCACCTCTCTGTTGTCACAAGTAGAAAGAAATTGTTATGTCTGAACGTAAAATATCTGAAAAATCTCTTGAAAATCTCAGAAAATCAAATCAAGAATCCAATTTTTTAACCAGAGAAGCAATCGAGACGGCTCTTTTGCAACTTCTGGAGAAAAAAGACTTGGCTAAGATTAGTATCTCAGAGTTGGTCAAGCGGGCCGGTGTCTCACGCGCTGCCTTTTATCGCAATTATGACTCCAAGGAAGCGATTTTAGAAAGTGTCTTTAAACGCAGTGTCCATAACATTATGGAACAGTTGAGCCACTACGATGTCAAAACCGATCTTTATCTGGTCTGGGTGCATCTTTTTCGAGCAGCCAAGAAAGAAGCCAAGGTTATCCAACTTGCTCTGGACTACCACTTAGAAAAGATTTTTGTCCAAGCCATGCAGGAATTTTTGGAAAAATACCACGGAAAGTCAAAAGGCGTTAGCAGCTACCTTCATTCCTTTTGGAGCTCTGCCATCGTATCGGTTCTGCTCAAATGGATCAAGGATGGAATGAAGGTTCCAGCTGAAAAGATTGCAGATTTACGCTTGCCATTTTTCAAAAAATAGGGGATAAGGAGAAGAATTATGACAGAAAAAAGACTGGCTTGGGATGAGTACTTTGCAGCCCAGGCCTTACTGATTGCCAATCGTTCGACCTGCAAACGTGCCAAGGTGGGAGCTGTCCTCGTTAAGGACAATAAAGTCATTTCAACAGGCTACAATGGTTCTGTATCAGGAACGGAGCACTGTATCGATCACGAATGTCTGGTCATTGAAGGTCACTGTGTCCGAACCCTTCACGCTGAGGTCAATGCCATCTTACAAGGGGCTGAACGAGGTGTTCCAAGAGGTTTTACAGCCTATGTGACCCATTTTCCTTGTCTCAACTGTACCAAACAACTGCTACAAGTTGGTTGCAAGCGCGTGGTTTATATCAACCAGTACCGAATGGATGACTATGCCCAGTACCTTTATCACGAAAAAGGCACCGAGTTGACCCATTTACCATTAGAGACTGTTCAGACAGCTCTCCAAGAGGCAGATTTGATTTAGAATTTAATAAAAATAAATGGTTTAGAAAGCTTTTTAAACCGTTTTTTGATATAATAAGAAGAATAAATTGAAAGAAGGAACTCAGAAAATGGGAAAAATTGAAGTCATTAATCATCCACTCATTCAACACAAATTGTCAATCTTGCGACGTACAGACACTTCTACAAAAGCTTTTCGTGAGCTAGTAGATGAGATTGCAATGTTGATGGGATATGAAGTACTTCGTGATCTTCCACTTGAAGACGTGGAAATCGAAACACCTATCACAAAGACCGTTCAAAAACAATTGGCTGGTAAAAAATTGGCGATTGTCCCAATCTTGCGTGCAGGTATCGGGATGGTAGATGGACTCTTGAGCTTGGTTCCAGCAGCAAAAGTTGGGCACATTGGTATGTACCGTGATGAAGAAACCCTTCAACCAGTTGAATACTTGGTGAAATTGCCTGAGGATATTGACCAACGTCAAATCTTTGTCGTTGATCCAATGTTGGCAACAGGTGGCTCAGCAATCTTGGCAGTAGATTCACTTAAAAAACGTGGCGCTTCAAATATCAAGTTTGTCTGCCTAGTATCTGCTCCAGAAGGAGTGAAAGCTCTTCAAGAAGCACACCCAGATGTAGAGATCTTTACAGCAGCTCTGGACGAACACTTGAATGAACATGGCTATATTGTTCCAGGTCTCGGAGATGCTGGAGACCGCTTGTTCGGTACGAAATAAGACTCAGATAGAGTCTTAAAGATGAAATTGGAGGATGTTTCTAATTTCGCGAGGAGGTTGAATTTTTGATTTTGTCGATAGTATAGAGCAAAAATTTGACCTTTTTTGACCAAAAAGATATAATAGTTCTGTATTGAGTCGCATGACTAAGAAAATTCAACATTAAAAGGAGAAATGAATGATTCCTGTAGTTATTGAACAAACAAGCCGTGGAGAACGTTCCTATGACATTTACTCTCGTCTTCTGAAAGACCGCATCATCATGCTAACTGGGCCAGTCGAAGATAATATGGCCAACTCAGTTATTGCCCAGTTGCTCTTCTTGGATGCCCAAGACAGCACAAAAGATATTTACCTTTATGTCAACACACCTGGAGGTTCTGTTTCGGCTGGTTTGGCAATTGTTGATACCATGAACTTTATCAAGGCTGATGTCCAAACAATCGTTATGGGGATGGCTGCATCTATGGGGACTGTTATTGCATCAAGTGGTGCAAAAGGCAAACGCTTCATGCTTCCAAATGCAGAGTACATGATTCACCAACCAATGGGTGGTACAGGTGGTGGTACCCAACAGACAGATATGGCAATCGCTGCAGAACACTTGCTCAAAACTCGTAAGACATTGGAGCAAATCCTTGCGGATAACTCTGGTAAATCAGTTGAGCAAATTCATGCAGATGCTGAACGTGATTACTGGATGAGCGCCCAAGAAACTCTTGAATATGGCTTTATTGATGAAATCATGGCCAACAATTCATTAAGCTAAGCAACCTAGAAAGCAAACTCGACGGAGTTTGCTTTTTTTGGTATAATAGGGGAAGATTTCTTAGAAAGAGGATCCCTCATGTTTGAAAAAACAAATCGATCAGGATTAATCATCTATCTTTACTATAATCGAGATGCAAAAAAACTTCAGGAATACGGTGATATCTGTTACCATTCCAAAAAACATCGTTACTTGCAGCTCTATGTTCCAACTGAGGAGCTAGATGACTTAGTTGAGAGATTAGGTAAGGAAAGATTTATCAAAAAAATAAGACATTGCCACATTCAAGAGTTAGAAACTCCCTTTGTTGGCAATCTCTATCGCACTGAGGAAAACGTTATCATTTAAAAAATGAGATAAATGTGTTGACAATTTTCTGATAATTCGGTATATTCTTAACATACTATTTTTGAAACAACTATAAGGAGATTAAAAATGAAGAAAAAATTTGCCCTATCTTTTGTGGCTCTTGCTAGCGTAGCTCTTCTCGCTGCCTGTGGAGAGGTCAAGTCAGGAGCGTCAAATACAACTGGTAACCCAGTAGACGAAAAGACTATCAAAATCGGTTTTAACTTTGAAGAAACAGGTGCTGTAGCTGCCTATGGTACTTCTGAACAAAAAGGTGCTCAACTTGCTGTTGATGAAATCAATGCTGCAGGTGGTATCGATGGAAAACAAATCGAAGTTGTAGACAAAGACAACAAGTCAGAAACTGCCGAAGCAGCTTCTGTTACAACGAACCTTGTAACCCAATCAAAAGTTGCAGCTATCGTAGGACCTGCGACATCTGGTGCAACTGCTGCAGCTGTAGCCAACGCTACTCAAGCAGGAGTTCCATTGATTTCACCAAGTGCGACTCAAGATGGATTGACCAAAGGTCAAGATTACCTATTTATCGGAACTTTCCAAGATAGCTTCCAAGGGAAGATCATTTCAAACTATGTGACAAACAAATTGAACGCTAAGAAGGTTGTTCTTTATACGGACAATGCAAGTGACTATGCTAAAGGTATTGCTAAATCTTTCCGTGAAGCCTACAAAGGTGAAATTGTTGCAGACGAAACGTTTGTAGCAGGTGATACAGACTTCCAAGCAGCCCTTACTAAAATGAAAGGGAAAGAGTTTGACGCTATCGTTGTTCCAGGTTACTACACAGAAGCAGGTAAAATCGTAAACCAAGCACGTGGTATGGGAATTGATAAACCAATCGTTGGTGGTGACGGCTTTAACGGTGAAGAATTTGTTCAACAAGCAACTGCTGAAAGAGCATCAAACATTTACTTCATCTCAGGATTCTCAACTACAGTTGATGTTTCTGCAAAAGCTAAATCTTTCCTTGAAGCCTACCGTGCTAAATACAACGAAGAACCTTCAACATTCTCAGCTTTGGCTTATGACTCAGTTTACCTAGTAGCTAATGCTGCAAAAGGTGCTAAAAACTCAGGTGAAATCAAGGACAACCTTGCTAAAACCAAAGACTTTGATGGTGTGACTGGTCAAACGAGCTTTGATGCAGATCACAACACAGTGAAAACTGCTTACATGATGACCATGAATAATGGTAAAGTGGAAGCAGCAGAAGTTGTAAAACCATAACATTAGAATAGTAGCTGAAATAGGGAATGAGCCTTTGACTCACTCCCTGTTTCGGTGTTTATGAACTTGTGAAAATTGAGAAATTTTCTAAAAAATAACGATAGAAAAGAGTGAATGCTATGCTCCAACAACTTGTGAATGGTCTAATTCTGGGTAGTGTTTATGCACTTTTGGCCCTGGGTTATACCATGGTTTATGGAATTATCAAACTCATCAACTTCGCCCACGGTGATATTTATATGATGGGTGCCTTTATTGGTTACTTTTTGATTAATTCTTTCCAAATGGATTTCTTTTTAGCTTTGATTATTTCAATGGCAGGAACTGCACTACTTGGTGTTGTGATTGAGTTTCTTGCCTACCGTCCTTTGCGACACTCTACACGTATTGCTGTTTTGATTACAGCCATCGGAGTGTCTTTCCTACTGGAATATGGAATGGTCTACTTGGTCGGTGCCAATACTCGTGCCTTTCCTCAAGCTATTCAAACAGTTCGCTATGATTTGGGGCCAATCAGCTTGACAAATGTTCAGTTGATGATTCTAGCAGTTTCCTTACTCCTGATGATTTTATTGCAAGTGATTGTTCAAAAAACAAAAATGGGGAAAGCCATGCGTGCGGTATCAGTTGATAGCGATGCAGCTCAATTGATGGGAATTAACGTAAATCGTACAATCAGTTTTACCTTTGCTTTGGGTTCAGCCCTTGCTGGAGCAGCAGGTGTCCTCATTGCCCTTTACTACAACTCTCTTGAACCATTGATGGGTGTGACTCCAGGTCTGAAATCATTCGTCGCGGCCGTTCTTGGTGGTATCGGGATTATTCCTGGTGCAGCTCTAGGGGGATTTGTGATTGGCTTGTTGGAAACTTTTGCAACTGCCTTTGGTATGTCTGATTTCCGTGATGCTATCGTATATGGAATCTTGCTTTTGATTCTGATTGTTCGACCTGCAGGTATCCTTGGTAAGAATGTGAAAGAGAAGGTGTAAACAATGAAGACAAATCTTAAAGTAAATATTCTATGGTTATTCCTTCTGTTAGCAGGTTATGGATTGATTAGCATATTGGTTTCTGCTGGTGTTCTCAATCTATTCCATGTCCAAATTTTAGAACAAATTGGGATTAATATCATCCTTGCAGTAGGTTTGAACTTAATCGTTGGTTTTTCAGGACAATTCTCACTCGGTCATGCAGGTTTTATGGCGATTGGGGCTTATGCAGCAGCGATTATTGGCTCAAAATCACCAACCTATGGTGCCTTCTTTGGAGCAATGGTCTTGGGTGCCTTGATTTCTGGTGCAGTCGCTTTGCTCGTTGGAATTCCAACACTACGTTTAAAGGGTGACTACCTGGCTGTTGCGACACTAGGTGTTTCAGAAATCATTCGTATCTTTATCATTAATGGTGGTAGTTTGACAAACGGTGCTGCTGGTATCTTGGGTATTCCAAACTTTACCAACTGGCAGATGGTTTATCTTTTTGTAATTATCACAACTATTGCAACTCTCAATTTTCTACGTAGTCCAATTGGACGCTCTACTCTATCTGTTCGTGAGGATGAGATTGCTGCAGAGTCAGTTGGGGTGAACACTACAAAGATCAAGATTATCGCTTTTGTCTTTGGTGCCATTACAGCAAGTATTGCTGGCTCACTTCAGGCTGGTTTTATCGGATCTGTTGTGCCAAAAGATTACACCTTTATTAATTCCATCAACGTGTTGATTATCGTTGTATTTGGTGGACTTGGTTCTATTACAGGTACTATCGTTTCAGCGATTGTTTTAGGAATTTTGAATATGCTCCTTCAAGATGTAGCTAGCGTACGTATGATCATCTATGCTTTGGCTCTTGTATTGGTCATGATTTTCAGACCAGGTGGACTTCTTGGGACATGGGAATTGAGTCTATCACGTTTCTTTAAAAAATCGGAGAAGGAGGGACAAAACTAATGGCATTACTTGAAGTTAAACAGTTAACCAAACATTTTGGCGGTCTAACAGCTGTTGGAGATGTCACTCTTGAATTGAACGAGGGAGAATTGGTTGGTTTGATTGGACCAAACGGGGCTGGTAAAACAACCCTTTTCAATCTCTTGACGGGTGTTTATGAACCAAGCGAAGGTACTGTGACACTAGATGGTCACCTCCTAAATGGGAAAACTCCTTATAAGATTGCTTCACTTGGACTCAGTCGTACTTTCCAAAATATTCGTTTGTTCAAGGACTTGACAGTTTTGGAAAATGTTTTGATTGCATTTAGCAATCATCATAAACAACATGTCCTTGCGAGCTTTCTACGCTTACCTGCTTTCTATAAGAATGAGGAAGAATTAAAAAGCAAAGCTTTGGACTTGCTGAAGATCTTTGATTTGGATAGTGACGCAGATACTCTTGCTAAGAATCTTGCCTATGGTCAACAACGTCGATTAGAAATCGTTCGTGCTCTGGCAACTGAACCTAAAATCCTCTTTTTGGATGAGCCTGCAGCTGGGATGAATCCACAAGAAACAGCTGAATTGACAGAATTGATCCGTCGTATCAAAGATGAATTTAAAATTACCATCATGCTTATCGAACATGACATGAATTTGGTTATGGAAGTCACTGAGCGTATCTATGTTCTTGAATATGGTCGGTTGATCGCTCATGGGACTCCAGATGAGATCAAGAACAACAAACGCGTTATCGAAGCTTATCTAGGAGGTGAAGCCTAATGTCTATGTTAAAAGTTGAAAACCTCTCTGTGCATTACGGTATGATCCAAGCAGTTCGTGATGTAAGTTTCGAGGTTAATGAAGGTGAAGTTGTTTCCTTGATTGGTGCCAATGGTGCTGGTAAAACAACCATTCTTCGCACCCTTTCAGGTTTAGTTCGTCCAAGTGCTGGTAAAATTCAGTTTTTAGGAAAAGAAATTCAAAAGTTGCCAGCTCAAAAAATTGTAGCAGGTGGCCTTTCACAAGTTCCTGAGGGACGCCATGTTTTTCCAGGCTTGACTGTTATGGAAAACTTGGAAATGGGAGCCTTTTTAAAGAAAAATCGTGAAGAAAATCAAGCCAACTTGAAAAAAGTCTTTTCACGTTTCCCTCGTCTGGAAGAGCGCAAAAACCAAGATGCGGCGACCCTTTCAGGTGGTGAACAGCAGATGCTAGCTATGGGACGCGCTCTCATGTCTACGCCTAAGCTTCTTCTCTTGGACGAGCCATCAATGGGACTTGCTCCTATCTTTATCCAAGAAATTTTTGATATCATTCAAGATATTCAGAAGCAAGGAACAACGGTTCTCCTAATTGAACAGAACGCTAACAAGGCCCTTGCTATTTCTGACCGAGGTTATGTACTTGAAACAGGAAAGATTGTCCTATCAGGAACAGGAAAAGAACTCGCAGCATCAGATGAAGTCAGAAAAGCATACCTAGGTGGCTAAACTAGTCTGGGAGACTAGTTTAGGTTGTGGATGGAGATTGCGCAAGCAATCATCCAATTCAGTGGATTGTTTTAGTCGGTGGATGAGAGTTGCGCAGCAATTCCCCTATAGTCCGGGGGACCTTTTTAGTCGGCAGATAGAGATTGCGTAGCAATCATCAGATCCAGTGGATTGTTTTAGTCGGCGGATAAGGATTGCATAAGCAATCCTCCAATCCAGTGGATTGTTTTAGTTGGCATATGAATTTGAAGAGCTCCAAATTTGGGGTTCTTTTTTCGTTTGCTTACTATTTTGATAGGCCTGATTTGAGCCCCCGTTTTCTTAATATAGAATCTAACTTGACAAAAGCACGTGTTCATCATATAATTAAATAAACAAAAATATTGAACAAAGAGGTTGAAGATATGCTATCAGAAAAACAATTTAAACTTTTACGTTTTTTGTTGACCCACAAAGATGAAAACTTTACGCAGAGACAATTGGCTGAACAGCTAGACATCGCTTTGGGGACGGTAAATAATCTTCTCAAGGAATGTAAAGAAGAGAAGTGGATCAGTGAGGAAAATCACTTAACTGACTTAGGTGAGGAGGCTTTGGCTCCGTATCAGGTGAAGAATGCCATTATCATGGCTGCAGGTATGAGTAGCCGCTTTGCTCCTTTGTCTTATGAGCTACCTAAAGGATTGCTTCAAGTTAAAGGTGAGCGTTTGATTGAGAGAGAAATCAAGCAATTGCAAGAAGCTGGGATAGAGGACATTACAGTTATTGTAGGCTATCTGCAAGAAAAAATGTTCTATCTTGCTGAGAAGTTTGGCGTTAAAATCGTTGTAAATAATGATTACTACAAGTACAACAACTGTTCTTCTCTCATGCTAGTCAGAGATCAGCTTTCTAACACTTATATCTGCTCTTCGGATAATTATTTTGTAGAAAATCCGTTTGAGCGATACATTTACAGAGGTTATTATTCGACTATATTTGCAGAAGGAGACACAGACGAATACTGCTCTAAGGAAGACTCCAATCACACGATTATTGATATTCAAATCGGTGGGACGAATACTTGGGCTATGGTAGGGCATGTTTATTTTGATCGTGCATTTAGTGAAAAGTTCGTAGATATTTTAGAAACTGAATTTAAACATGAGCCGTATCGCGAACAGCTCTGGGAAGATTATTATAGTCGTCACGTCAAGGAACTTCCTTTGGAAGCTCGGCATTATTCAGCAGACATTGTTAAGGAGTTTGATTCACTAGATGAGTTGCGTCAGTTTGATGAACACTATTTGGTGAATACTAATTCGGAAATCATTGATAACATCTGTAAGACATTAGGATGTATAGCTTCAGATATTGTCAATATTAAACCCCTAAAAGACGGTTTAACCAACACTTCGTTTTCATTTGACTGCCTAGGGAAGAAATATGTTTACCGTCATCCAGGTAGAGGAACGGAGAATTATATCGATCGTGCTAGTGAAGCGGCTTCCATGGAAATTGCTGCAAAATTGAAGATTGACCGTACTTTTGTCGCTATGAACAAGGATGAGGGCTGGAAAATTTCAGAATTTATCCCTAACGCCAAGCAACTAGATTATGATAATTGGGATGATGTAGCAAAAGCAATGGAGCTCTTGAGACGCTTGCACCAATCTGGAGAAAAAACAGATCATTCCTTTAATCAATTTGAGGGAATTGATGATTTTAGACAAAAATTAAAGGCCAGCAATCGTTTTGAATTTGATGGACTTGAAGAGTTGGATAAGAATGTCTCAGTTCTCGAGAAGCTTTTACAAGAAGAACAAGCGAAAGAGGTTCTCTGCCATGGAGATTCTTATAGCCCAAATTTCTTGTTGAATGAAGCTGGAGAAATGAGCCTGATTGATTGGGAATATTCTGGTATGGGAGATCCAGCAGGAGATTTAGGAACCTTTATCGGGTGTTCAAATTATACAGTGGAAGAAGCTGAAAAGGTACTTGAAATCTATCTACAAGAAGTTCCAGATAAGAAAACCAAACGTCACTATTTTGCCTATGTATCAGTAACTTCATATTATTGGTTTTTGTGGGCCCTGTTCCAAGAAAGTGTTGGAAAACCCGTAGGTGAATTTCTTTATATCTGGTATCGTTATACCAAGCAGTATGGAAAACTTGCATTAGATTTATATTTGGAGGAGAATTGAGATGAAGCCGACATCTGAAATTGAAGAATTAATAGCAAATGAAACGAAAAGAAGGCTAGAAGAAATGGAATCACCAAACTATGTGTTTGCCCAGCCATTTCTAAAAAGTGATTTTACTATAGTCATCGTCTTAGTTCTAATTAACCTTATTCTGATTATCCTAGCCATGACAGGAGGTATTCAATAAAATGTCTAAGATGAATGACTTTATTCAACAGGAGACGATAACGGGAATTGTTCCCATGACCAACAAGGATCGTCAGTATTCTTTCTGGGATCTCTTCCTGTCGACAAGTGGTTTTGCCATTGCAACTTGGTGTTATACCCAAGGGGCTTATGTGGCTCAATATTTGACCTTTAATCAAATGTTGATAAATATTTTTAGTTTTAATATTATTTGGGTCTTTATTGAGTGTCTCCCTATTTTGTTTGCGGTTAAATATGGGATTGATTTGTGGATTTGGTTAAGGGCTGTCCTCGGAAAAAAAGGCGTAGCCTTGCTATCAACCATTATTAGCTTGGCTAACTTTGGCTGGTACGCCGTTGCGGCTAACCTTTTTGCCAATTCTATGATCCATTTGGCAAATAATTTTGGACTTGGTTTAGAAAAGGGAGTATGGGCACCGATTTTAGGTACTCTCTGTGTTCTCCTTGGAACTCTCATTGCTCTTGGAGGTCCAGAAGTAATCAAATGGACCAATCGATTCTTGGTCATCGCCCTGTTGATTGTTGGTCTGATTATCGTTGGAATCTGTTTTGTAGCCGTTCCTATTACTGACATTATGAACATTCAACCGGCTACCCAAGGAGATTTAACTCCATTAGAACGTTTTATGCTTTCTGGGGAAGGAAATGTAGCCTTTGCTTTCTCTTGGTCTACACAAGCATTGGTCTTGCCACGTTTGGCAAAATCAGAACGCAGTGGCTATTGGGCTACAGCCTTATCATACGGGGTTGTTGCGCCATTCTTTGTTGCGACAGGTGGAGTTATGGCTCTAGCCATGTTTGTTAAAACAGGTGTTTATGAAAGTGATCCAACAACGATGCTATCAACTCTAAGCACTCCAGCCTTTGCACTCCTAAGTCTACTACTAGTAGCCTTTGCCAATATTGGAACTCAGGGTACAGGATCGTACGTGAACTGTATGATTGTAAAAAGCGGGATGCCCAAAGTAAGTTATAAGCTAATGGTTTGGATTGCCATGGTTTACGTGAGTCTACTCACTATCTGGGGAGGAGTGGAAGAGTATTTCGGATCCTTCATCTCCCTAGCCGCTTATATTCAGGGACCAATTATCGGAATGATCGTTGTTGACTACTTTATCTTAAGAAAACGAAAACTCGATTTGCGCTCAGCCTATTTTCTTGAAGGGCATGACGCCTATGAATTCACTAAGGGATTTAACCTAGTTGGCTTATCTTGCGTATTTATCTCCTTATTGGTAGCGGTACTATTTGTTTATAATCCTGTAACTGCACAAATTCAAAGTTCAATCTTTTTAATCACAACTGGTAGTGGCTTTACTGCGATCTTTGGTGGTTTATTGTACTGGCTAGCTAGCTTAACTCCTTTAAAACGCTATATGATCAAGGATCGGGACTCAGTTACTATTTAAGAATAGAAGATTGATTAGAAATATTCGAGTATGCCCCCTGCTGGAGGCTTTAGAAAATCTTTATTGATACGGTAGAATAGGCTGAACAGGTACTTGAAATCTCTTTAGAAGAAGTTCCAGATATGAAAACGAAATACAGCTATCTAGCTCAGACGTTTGGGGCATCATACTATTACTCCTTTGTGAGGATTATTTCAGGAGAGTGTCTGTAAATCTATTAGGTGAGTTTTTCTATATTTGGTACCACTATAGTGGGCAGTATGGTCAACTAAGATTAATTTTTAGTCGGAGGACTGACAATATGAGAATTGGTATTGAACTTGAACAATTAGTTGTAGGTGAAACTAAAAAATGAAAGCCTTAATCTATGTGTATTTATCTCCCCTTTCTTAAAAGTTTATTTTACATAAGTAATTGATATGATTCTAGTCAATCATATTCTGATCATCTTAGCCATTACAGGAGGTATTCAATAAAATGTCCAAGATGAATGACTTCATTCAACAGGAGACGATAACGGGAATCGTTCCCATGACCAACAAGGATCGTCAGTATTCTTTCTGGGATCTCTTCTTATCGACAAGTGGTTTTGCCATCGCAACTTGGTGTTATACCCAAGGAGCTTATGTAGCTCAATATTTGACCTTTAATCAAATGTTGATTAATATTTTTAGTTTTAATATTATCTGGGTCTTTATTGAATGTCTCCCAATTCTGTTTGCAGTTAAATATGGAATTGATTTATGGATTTGGTTGAGAGCTGTTCTAGGTAGAAAAGGGGTGGCTGTTCTATCAACTGTGATTAGTCTGGCAAATTTTGGTTGGTACGCTGTTACCGCCAATCTTTTTGCCAGCTCCATGATTCATTTGGGAAATAATTTTGGACTTGGTTTAGATAAGGGAGTATGGGCACCGATTCTAGGCACTCTCTGTGTTCTCCTTGGAACGCTGATTGCTCTTGGGGGTCCTGAGGTGATAAAAGGCACTAATCGCTTTCTAGTGGTAGCCTTGTTATTTGTTGGGCTAATCATCGTTGGAATCTGTTTTGTTGCGGTTCCGATTAGGGATATTATGAATGTCCAACCTGCCATCCAAGAAAATTTAACACCGATTGAACGTTTTATGATGTCAGGGGAAGGAAATGTGGCCGTAGCCTTTTCTTGGTCTACACAAGCATTTGTCTTACCACGCTTGGCAAAATCAGAACGTAGTGGCTATTGGGCTACAGCCTTGTCATACGGGGTTGTTGCGCCATTCTTTGCTGCGACAGGTGGGGTGATGGCTTTGGCTATGTTTGTCAAAACCGGAGTCTATGAAAGTGACCCAACGACGATGCTTTCAACTCTAAGCACACCAGCCTTTGCGCTTTTAAGTTTACTACTGGTAGCTTTTGCTAATATTGGAACTCAGGGTACAGGATCGTACGTGAACTGTATGATTGTAAAAAGCGGGATGCCCAAAGTAAGTTATAAACTAATGGTTTGGATTGCCATGGTTTATGTGAGCCTACTCACCATCTGGGGAGGAGTGGATGAATACTTCGGTTCCTTCATCTCGCTGGCTGCCTATATTCAAGGACCCATTATCGGAATGATCGTTGTTGACTATTTTATCTTAAGAAAACGAAAACTCGATTTGCGTTCAGCCTATTTCCTTGAAGGACATGACGCCTATGAGTTTACAAATGGCTTTAATCTGGTAGGATTATCTTGTGTAATCATTTCTTTGTTAGTTGCGGTGCTATTTGTTTACAACCCTATAACAAAGCATATCCAGAGTCCTATGTTCCTGCTTACAACTGGTAGTGGCTTTACTGCGATCTTTGGTGGTCTATTGTACTGGCTAGCTAGCTTAACTCCTTTAAAACGCTATATGATTAAGGATAGAGATTCAGTTACTATTTAAGGATAGAGGGAACTTTGGTTCTCTCTTTTTTGTGATTGAATGTTACAAAATCTTGAAAAAGAGATGAAAGCGTTTGATAGTTTTTGTAAGAAAGTGTATAATTATAGTAGCAATAAAGAAGGAGAAGTCTCATGGCAGTTAAAGATTTTATGACCCGCAAGGTAGTTTATATCAGTCCAGATACGACTGTAGCACATGCAGCAGATTTGATGCGCGAGCAAGGCTTGCACCGTTTACCTGTTATCGAAAATGACCAATTGGTTGGTCTTGTAACAGAAGGAACTATTGCTGAAGCCAGTCCGTCTAAAGCAACCAGTCTCTCCATCTATGAGATGAATTATCTTCTCAATAAGACCAAAGTCAAAGACGTCATGATTCGGGATGTCATCACAGTATCAGGTTATGCTAGTCTAGAAGATGCGACCTATCTCATGTTGAAGAATAAGATCGGTATTCTTCCAGTTGTGGACAATCAACAGGTTTATGGTGTGATTACAGATCGTGATGTTTTTCAAGCCTTTCTAGAAATCGCTGGCTACGGCGAGGAAGGAATTCGTGTTCGGTTTATTACGGAAAATGAAGTCGGGGTTTTGGGCAAGATTGTGACCTTGATTGTAGAAGAAAATCTGAATATTTCACACACAGTCAATATTCCTCGCAAGGATGGTAAGGTCGTGATTGAAGTTCAAATTGATGGGACGATTGATTTAACCTTCCTGAAGGAGAAATTTGAAGTGCAAGGTATCCAAGTAGAGGAGATTGCTCGAACCTCTGCTAAAAAGTTATAAATATAGAGGGTGAAAACCCTCTTTTTTGTATACAATTTGAAATAACAAGCAAAATATGGAAAGAAATGAGAGAATGTGGTATAATGAAACGATGTGAATAAAGGAGTATTTATGGACATTTCAGAAATTCGTCAAAAAATTGACGCAAATCGTGAAAAATTAGCTTCTTTCAGGGGGTCTCTTTGACCTCGAAGGACTAGAGGAAGAGATTGCCATCTTGGAAAACAAGATGACAGAACCTGATTTTTGGAACGATAATATCGCGGCCCAAAAAACGTCGCAAGAATTAAATGAATTAAAAAACACCTACAACACCTTCCGTAAAATGGAAGAATTGCAGGATGAAGTTGAGATTTTATTGGACTTTTTAGCAGAAGATGAGTCAGTCCATGATGAATTGGTCGAACAGTTGACAGAACTGGATAAGATGATGACCAGCTACGAGATGACCCTTCTCTTGTCAGAACCTTATGACCATAATAATGCCATCTTGGAAATCCATCCAGGTTCTGGAGGTACAGAGGCTCAGGACTGGGGTGATATGTTGCTCCGTATGTACACTCGTTATGGGAATGCAAAAGGCTTTAAAGTAGAAGTCTTGGATTACCAAGCTGGTGATGAAGCGGGCATCAAGTCTGTGACCTTGTCCTTTGAAGGTCCTAATGCCTACGGTCTTCTCAAGTCAGAAATGGGTGTTCACCGTCTGGTACGTATTTCACCATTTGACTCTGCCAAACGCCGCCATACTTCATTTACATCCGTTGAGGTTATGCCTGAGTTGGACGATACCATCGAAGTGGAAATCCGTGAAGATGATATCAAAATGGATACCTTCCGTTCAGGTGGTGCTGGTGGACAAAACGTCAATAAAGTTTCAACAGGTGTGCGTTTGACACACATTCCTACGGGGACAGTCGTTCAATCGACAGTCGATCGTACCCAGTATGGAAATAGAGATCGTGCTATGAAGATGTTGCAAGCCAAGCTCTATCAGATGGAGCAAGAAAAGAAAGCTGCGGAAGTCGACTCCCTCAAAGGTGAGAAAAAAGAAATCACTTGGGGAAGTCAGATTCGTTCTTATGTCTTCACACCTTATACCATGGTAAAAGACCACCGTACGAGCTTTGAAGTTGCTCAGGTAGATAAGGTCATGGATGGAGATCTTGATGGTTTCATCGACGCCTATCTCAAATGGCGAATCAGCTAAGAATAGAAAGGAACTCACATGTCAATCATTGAAATGCGAGATGTTGTCAAAAAATACGATAACGGAACGACTGCTCTTCGTGGAGTCTCTCTTAGTATTGAACCAGGAGAATTTGCCTACATCGTAGGTCCTTCTGGGGCAGGGAAGTCTACTTTTATTCGTTCCTTGTATCGTGAAGTAAAAGTCGAAAAAGGTAGTTTGAAAGTAGCAGGCTTTAATCTAGTTAAAATCAAGAAGAAAGATATCCCTCTACTCCGTCGCAGTGTTGGGGTAGTCTTTCAAGATTACAAACTCTTGCCTAAGAAAACTGTTTATGAGAATATTGCTTACGCAATGGAAGTTATCGGAGAGAATCGCCGTAACATCAAAAAACGTGTTATGGAAGTGTTGGACCTAGTAGGTTTAAAACACAAGGTTCGTTCTTTCCCGAATGAACTCTCAGGTGGAGAACAGCAACGGATTGCGATTGCCCGTGCGATTGTCAACAATCCTAAAGTATTGATTGCGGATGAACCAACAGGAAACTTGGACCCAGATAATTCGTGGGAAATTATGAATCTGTTGGAACGCATCAATCTTCAAGGTACAACTGTTTTGATGGCGACCCACAACAGCCAAATCGTAAATACCTTGCGCCACCGTGTCATTGCCATTGAAAACGGCCGTGTCGTTCGTGACGAAGCTAAAGGAGAATATGGATACGATGATTAGTAGATTTTTTCGCCATTTATTTGAATCATTAAAAAGTTTAAAACGAAATGGCTGGATGACAGTAGCAGCAGTAAGTTCGGTTATGATTACCTTGACGCTCGTTGCCCTGTTTGCATCTGTAATTTTTAATACAGCAAAACTGGCTACCGATATTGAAAACAACGTTCGTGTTATGGTCTACATTCGTAAGGATGTAGCAGATAACAGTGAAACGATTGAAAAAGAAGGTCAGACAGTTACCAATAATGACTACCACAAGGTCTATGACGCTTTGAAAGCTATGCCTACTGTAAAAAGTGTTACCTTCTCAAGTAAAGAAGAACAGTATGAAAAATTAACGGAAACCATGGGTGACGATTGGAAAGTCTTTGAAGGGGATGCAAATCCTCTCTATGATGCCTATATCGTCGATACAAATTCTCCAAGTGATGTTAAAACAGTAGCTGAAGAAGCGAAGAAAATTGAGGGAGTATCAGAGGTTCAAGATGGTGGAGCCAACACTCAACGACTTTTCGAACTGGCTTCCTTTATCCGTGTTTGGGGATTGGTTATTGCAGGACTCTTGATTTTTATTGCAGTCTTCCTCATTTCCAATACCATCCGTATCACCATTATTTCACGTAGTCGTGAGATTCAGATCATGCGTCTTGTTGGAGCGAGAAATGGTTATATCCGTGGCCCATTCTTGCTAGAAGGTGCTTTTATTGGCTTGCTTGGCGCAGCGATTCCCTCAGTTCTTGTATTCTTTGTTTACAATATCGTTTATCAATCGGTCAATAAATCCTTGGTAGGCCAAAACTTATCAATGATTACGCCAGATGTGTTTGTCCCTTTGATGACAGTTCTACTATTTGTAATCGGAATTTTCATTGGTTCAATTGGTTCAGGAATTTCGATGCGTCGATTCTTGAAAATCTAATTGGATATAAATGCAAATTGAGATAAAAACAGAAAAACAAAACATTTTTAAAGAGAAGTTTTCGTAAACTTCTCTTTTTCCTTTTAAAAATTAAAAAAAGTAGACAATTTTTTTATAAAAGCCTTTACAAAAAAAAATAAAGTGGTATAATTGAATTATAAATAAGTGCAAACGTTTTCGTAAAACGTTTGCCTAAAAAATATAAAGGAGATTTGAATGATGAAAGATACATTCAAAAATGTCTTGTCTTTCGAATTTTGGCAAAAATTCGGTAAGGCATTGATGGTGGTTATCGCTGTTATGCCAGCGGCTGGATTGATGATTTCAATCGGTAAGTCGCTTGCATTGATTGACCCAAATCTTGCCCCACTTGTTATTACAGGTGGAATTCTTGAGCAAATCGGTTGGGGAGTTATCGGTAACCTTCATATTTTGTTTGCTCTTGCTATCGGTGGTAGCTGGGCTAAAGAACGTGCAGGCGGTGCATTTGCAGCAGGACTTGCCTTTATCTTAATCAACCGTATCACTGGTACTATCTTTGGAGTTACAAGTGATATGCTGAAAAACCCTGAGGCTATGGTCACTACCCTCTTTGGAGGCTCAATCAAAGTTTCTGATTACTTCATCAGTGTTCTTGAAGCACCAGCATTGAACATGGGTGTTTTTGTAGGGATTATCTCTGGTTTTGTAGGGGCAACTGCCTTTAACAAATACTACAACTACCGTAAACTTCCTGATGCGCTTTCATTCTTCAATGGGAAACGCTTCGTACCATTCGTTGTCATCCTTCGTTCAGCTATTGCAGCAATTGTACTTGCAGCTTTCTGGCCAGTTGTTCAAACAGGTATCAACAACTTTGGTATCTGGATTGCCAATTCACAAGAAACAGCACCTGTTCTTGCACCATTCTTGTATGGTACTTTGGAACGTTTGCTCTTGCCATTTGGTCTTCACCACATGTTGACTATCCCAATGAACTATACAGCTCTTGGTGGTACTTATGACATTTTAACTGGTGCAGCTAAAGGTACTCAAGTATTCGGTCAAGACCCACTATGGCTTGCATGGGTAACAGACCTTGTAAACCTTAAAGGTACTGATGCTAGTCAATACCAACACTTGTTAGATACTGTTCACCCAGCTCGTTTCAAAGTTGGTCAAATGATCGGTTCATTCGGTATCTTGATGGGTGTCATCGTTGCTATCTACCGCAATGTTGAAGCAGACAAGAAACACCAATACAAAGGAATGATGATTGCAACAGCTCTTGCAACTTTCTTGACAGGGGTTACTGAACCAATCGAATACATGTTCATGTTTGTTGCAACACCTCTTTATCTTGTATATTCTGTTGTTCAAGGTGCTGCCTTCGCTATGGCTGATATTGTTCACCTTCGTGTGCACTCATTCGGTTCAATTGAATTCTTGACTCGTACTCCGCTAGCTATCAACGCTGGTCTTGGTATGGATATCATTAACTTTATCTGGGTAACTGTCCTCTTTGCAGTCATCATGTACTTCATTGCCAACTTCATGATTAAGAAATTCAACTATGCAACTCCAGGACGTAACGGAAACTATGAAACTGCTGAAGGAGCATCAGAAGATGCAACTCCAGGAGAAACAAAAGTTGCAGCAGCTTCTCAAGCTGTAAATATCATTAACCTTCTTGGTGGTCGTGCAAACATCGTAGATGTAGATGCATGTATGACTCGTCTTCGTGTAACTGTTAAGGATGCAGATCGTGTTGGTACTGAGGAACAATGGAAAGCAGAAGGCGCTATGGGTCTTGTCATGAAAGGACAAGGTGTCCAAGCTATCTACGGACCAAAAGCTGACGTATTGAAATCTGATATCCAAGACATCCTTGACTCAGGTGAAGTAATTCCTGAAACTCTTCCAAGCCAAATGACAGAAGCTCAAAAAAATACTGTACATTTTAAAGGTGTAACTGAGGAAGTTTACTCAGTAGCTGACGGTCAAGTTATTGCCTTGGAACAAGTGAAAGATCCAGTCTTTGCTCAAAAAATGATGGGTGATGGTTTTGCAGTAGAACCAGCAAATGGAAACATTGTATCTCCAGTTACAGGTACTGTATCAAGTATCTTCCCAACAAAACATGCACTTGGACTTGTTACTGAATCAGGTCTTGAAGTACTTGTTCATATTGGTTTGGATACTGTAAGCCTTGAAGGAAAACCATTTACTGTTCACGTTTCTGAAGGACAAAAGGTTGCAGCAGGTGATCTTCTTGTTACAGCTGACTTGGATGCTATCCGTGCAGCAGGTCGTGAAACATCAACAGTGGTTGTCTTTACAAATGGTGATGCTATCAAATCAGTTAAATTAGAACAAACAGGTTCTCTTGCAGCTAAAACAGCAGTTGCTAAAGTAGAATTGTAATATACTCGAGGTTGGAAGCTGTTTTCCAACCTCTTGTTTTAGGAGAAAAGCATGAAATTTTTAACACTCAATACTCATAGTTGGATGGAAAAAGAAGCAGAGGAAAAATTCCAGCTCTTGCTCCAAAATATTCTTGAAAAAGACTATGATTTGATTTGCTTCCAAGAAATCAATCAAGAAATTACTTCGCCTGAGGTAGAGGTTGATCATCTTTATCAAGCTTTACCAGCGGCAGAACCCATTCATCAAGACCACTATGTTAGACTTTTGGTTGAGAAATTGTCTGAGAAAGGAAGAAGCTATTACTGGACTTGGGCGTATAACCATATTGGTTATGATCGCTACCATGAGGGGGTTGCTATCTTATCTAAGACACCGATTAAAGCACGTGAGATTTTGGTTTCGGATGTAGATGATCCAACAGACTACCATACTCGCCGTGTTGCCTTGGCTGAGACAGAGGTTGAAGGAAAGGAGCTTGCTCTTGCAAGCGTCCATCTCTCTTGGTGGGATAAAGGTTTTCAGGAAGAATGGGCACGATTTGAGGCTGTACTGAAAGATTTAAACAAACCACTAATATTAGCAGGTGATTTCAATAATCCAGCTGGACAGGAAGGTTACCAAGCTATCCTAGCAAGTCCTCTAGAGTTACAAGATGCTTTTGAGGTCGCTAAAAAGAGAAGCGGTAGCTATACAGTTCCACCAGAAATTGATGGTTGGAAAGGCAATACCGAACCGCTTCGAATTGACTATGTCTTTACGACAAAAGACTTAGAAGTAGAAAGCTTACATGTGGTTTTTGATGGTCAAAATAGTCCACAGGTCAGTGACCACTATGGTTTGAACGCGGTATTAAATTGGAAATAAAAGCAAAAAATGAAAGGGAGCGATTCCTTTCATTTTTTTACAAAAATCTCTATAATTACTATTTTGGAGAAGGAGCTTTTTGTATATTTGTATATTATGAGGAAATATACACAAATAAGTTTTTAAAAATTTACGGTCAAAAAAAAATCGCTAATATTAACTATTTATGATAGAATGAAATTATGAAATAAAAGGAGGACTGGAATGTTTTTTCAGGATAGAAAGATAAAATATTCAATCCGCAAATTGTCAGTTGCTACTGTGTCACTTGCGATTGGATTTTTGTTTGCGCCTGCGGCGCTTGGAGTCGCTCAGGTAGCTCAAGCTGATGAGCTTACGGCTACTGAACAAGTGGAGAATAAAGCAGAGAGTCAGGTCTCGGTGGTCTCTTCTGCAGAATCCCAGAAAGAAAGCCAAGTTGCTTTGAAGTCTGCTGCACCTGCTGCGACAGAGACAAGTCAAGCAACAGATTCGACTGTTTTCAAAAATGCTCAGCCAGCTACAGGTACAAGTCAGCCAGCTGCAGCCACTGCTCAAGCAACTCCAGCAAATGCTAGTCTCAATAAGAGCACTTTGGAGAACTACCTCAAAGAGTTGCGTAGCAAGGACTTTTCAAGTAAGACAGACGATAGTCTAGAAATCTTGAATGGTGTAATGACAGCTGCCGATGGTGTGCTTCAAACTGCGACAAAGCAAGAAGAAATTGATAAAGTTTATCGCAATCTCGTGACTTTTGTCAATTCAGGTCTTCGTGATAAAAATCCGAAGTTCATCCCAGACAAGGATAAGACTCCTCGTTCGGCACTTTATGAGTTTGAAAGTGCTACACCAGGAAAAACGGTTCCGTTTGGTCTGAACTACTTGAAGCCAGAAGACACAAAAATCTACAAAAAGGGCGATAAAGTAAAGGCCATCCAGCCAACTGAAACAACTTATGTAGAGAATGATGGAAGTGGTAGATGGACCTTTAAGGGCTATGACTATGATAGTCAGGTGATTGATAAAGATGATGTTTTCTTCACAGGGAAGTGGGAGTATACACCAACACCATACAAGGCTACCTATAGATCGGTTAATGGATCACCTGGAAAAACTTTGCCATCTTATGTTGCAAATTGGAGCCCAGAAGATAAAAGAAGATTTGCTGAGGGTGAAGTAGTAAAAGCACAAGAATTTCACTATGTTTTTTATACTTCAGAAGAATATCCTAACCGAAAAGGCTATTGGGCTTTGACTGGCTTTGATGCTCCAAGTAAAGTGGCAAACAATGGCGATGTAGAGTTCGTAGGAACTTGGAAATACTTTGAGGATGTCACTGTATCCTACAAACCTATGAACCAGCACGATTTTGAGAATTTTTATCATTTACCAAGTAGTCCTAAGACCTCACGTGACGAATATAAATTACCTCTTCCTAAGGAGATAAAAGATCTAGAAAGTAAGCTATACGATTACAAGCTTTCTCTCAATCAGTTTGATAAACGTGATGAGTATTTACCTAAAGATATACTGGATACGCTAGCAGCCTTGCATCGCTACGATGAAGCTCAAAATCTCTACAAACCTTTTTATGATGCGGAAAATGAAGGAAATTGGACCTTTGAGGAAGATGTAGTAGATTTAACCTTCAGTCGTGAACTAGAGCGGGCGGCTACATATGGGGAAATACCAAAAGTTACAATACCATTGGAGTTTGTATTTAAAGGGGTTCCTCGGAAACCGACTTACGAGTTTCTCAGTGGGACTGCTGGCAAAGCACTACCTGCTGAGATCAATAATCTGAAGCCGGTAGATATGCCTGAATGGGAGTATGCAAAGAGAAAGCAATACCCGAAAGGTGAGATGGTTCAGTCTGTTAGACCGACTCAAGAGTCCTACTATGATGCAGTTAACAAGGGTACCTGGACCTTTACAGGCTACGATTTTACTAAAAAACCAGTAAGTGAGTGGGATCATAAAGGATGGAACCTTAGGTTTACAGGTACTTGGACTTTTGTAGCGGATAAGTACTCAGAAAACTATGAATTTGTTAGCTCAGATCCTAGTCGATCTCTACCAGCTGCAGTTAAGGCCTTGACGCCAAGTAATACAAATACTTACAAAAATGGCGAAACTGTATTTGCGGAATATCCACGTGAGACGACCTACATGGACTTTGATAACGAGGGTACTTGGAAATTTGATGGCTATGACGCTAATAGCAAGGTAGTTAATCAAGATAAAGTTCTCTTTACAGGTACTTGGTCTTTCACACCACACAGAGATAAGACTGTTTCCTTTGACTTTGTCAGTGATACCCTAGGGAAGGCTATTCCAGATGATCTGAAGGCACAAATTCCAGCTCCTATCACGACATCTCCGAAAGATTATTCTGATAATGTTAGATATGCCATTGAAAGTTTCTATACATACACAGATGATGATAATGATGGTACATGGAAGTTTATTGCTCCTGAGAAGATAGAAAAACCATCTGATGATGAGGACTCTACTTACACACTCCACTGGGTCTTTGAACCGACCAAGCGTAGTGTTTATTATGACTTCTATACAGATTCAAAAGATGATTCTGGTCAAACGATCTATCCGCCATCAACTTTGTATAATTTAATCACTTACGAAAGAGAATTTGTCAAGGGTGAAAAAGCTCGCGTTAAAATGCCGTCTAAAACAAGATTTGAGGATCCTGATGGCCGAGGGACTTGGGTATTTGATGACTACTATGAAGATGATAATACGACTATTTCTCCACGTGTGAAAACAGTAGAGAACGCAGACGTCCTCTTCAAAGGAAAATGGATTTTGGTTCCTACCAATCAGACTGATACCATCTACAGATTAGAGTATAAATTTACTAACTCGACTCCTGCCTACCCTCTTCCAAATAAGATTCGCGATATGCTTCCAGCTGGCACTGATTTCGTTGCACGAGCTGATGATTACAAAGATGCAAGCAAACTTGACACCACCACAGTAACTGTTCCGACAGGTACATGGACCTTCCATGGTTTTGATGCGGATAAATACGGAAAAGCCATTGCAGGTACGAAAGTGAAGACCATCACAGGAGCTTGGAGCTTTACGCCAAATGGTATAGATTATCAGTTCCAATCAACTAATCCTGCTTTCGCATTACCAGATCATATCACCAAGTTGACTCCGAAAAATCCTTATGATTACAAGTTATATCCTAAGGAAATTCTGGCTGAACAACCAAGTGAAACGACTTATGTTGATACAGCGAATAAAGTGACTTGGACATTTGCAGGATACGATAAAGAAAAAATTGTTGTAGGAAAGGGCAGACAGACTTTCCTTGGAAGCTGGGTGCCTACTCCAAATCCAGAATATGTATTCAAATCTTCTGACGCACGTGTTCCATTGCCACAAAGTATTTTGGGAATACTTCCAAATGATGAGGCTTCTTATAAGGTTGGTGACACCATTGTAGCCAAACAACCTGCTAAAGAATCAGTAGCTGAAGAAGAAAAAGACTATGTCTGGACCTTCAAAGGTTACGATCAGAAGAATGTGACCTATAATGGCAAGCGTGTGACATTTACTGGTATCTGGGAAGTGACGCCTAGACCGCATCATGTAAGCTATACTTTTGTAAGTGTTACATCTGGTGTTGATTTGCCTGAATTTATCCAGAAGAAAGCACCAAAAGATAGCTCAAGCTATTACAACACGCAAAAAGTTGTACCAGAAGAGCTGACTACAACGACTTACAAAGATGATGTGAACGATGGTACTTGGACTTTCGTTGGTTACGATGCCAAAAGTAAGATTGTGAAAAAAGCTGATTTGACTTTCACAGGTAAGTGGAAGTTTGAAGCTAACAAGTACCAAGCTACTTATCGCTTCGAGAGCGAGACAGCAGGTAAGTCTCTTCCAGCAGCCATCACAGCATTGACTCCAAGCGACAGTGCAACTTATGTGAATGGTAACTCCGTTTCCGCTCAGCAACCATCCCAAACCACATACACAGATACTGTGAACGACGGCATCTGGACCTTCAAGGGCTATGACGCAGCTAGCGCTGTGGTCAACAAGGCAAATGTAGAGTTTGTAGGGAAATGGTCCTTTGAAGCTAATAAGTACCAAGCAACTTACCGCTTCGAGAGCGCAACATCAGGGAAAGCTCTTCCAGCAGCCATCGCAGCCTTGACTCCAAGCGACAGTGCAACTTATGTGAATGGTGCCTCTGTTTTCGCTCAACAACCATCCCAAACCACATACACAGATACTGTGAACGATGGCACATGGACCTTCAAGGGTTATGACGCAGCTAGCGCTGTAGTCAACAAGGCTAATGTTGAATTTGTAGGAAAATGGTCCTTTGAAGCTAACAAGTATCAAGCTACTTACCGCTTCGAGAGCGAGACAGCAGGTCAAGCTCTTCCAGCAGCCATCACAGCATTGACTCCAAGCGACAGTGCAACTTATGTGAATGGTGCCTCTGTTTCCGCTCAACAACCATCCCAAACCACTTACACAGATAGTGTGAACGATGGTACTTGGACCTTCAAGAGCTATGACGCAGTTAGCGCTGTGGTCAACAAGTCAAATGTAGAGTTTGTAGGGAAATGGGCCTTTGAAGCTAACAAGTACCAAGCTACTTACCGCTTCGAGAGCGAGACAGCAGGTAAGACTCTTCCAGCAGCCATCGCAGCCTTGACTCCAAGCGACAGTGCAACTTATGTGAATGGTGCCTCTGTTTCCGCTCAACAACCATCCCAAACTACTTACACCGACGCAGTGAACGACGGCACATGGACCTTCAAGGGTTACGACGCAGCTAGCGTCGTTGTCAACAAGGCCGATGTAGAGTTTGTAGGGAAATGGTCCTTTGAAGCTAAGAAGTATCAAGCAAGTTACCGCTTCGAGAGTGAGACA
>NZ_NCVA01000033.1:0-36016 GCF_002096685.1 Streptococcus oralis subsp. dentisani
GTATAGTTCTTTCAGATTCATAGACCTCTCCTTTCTGCATTTAGTTTAACAAAATGCATCAAGCCTTTGATCTACTTCTCCTCTTCTGTACTTCTTCCTCTCTCAACGGCACATAAAAAGAGAGACAAGGTCTCTCTGGGGTTATAATTCTGCAATTTGGTTGAGATTCACTTCTGCAATCGTATCATTACCAAACATAGAGATAATCATCTTCACTTTGTTGTTATCAATTTCAGTAATTTTACCTGTGTAGTCTGCAAAAGCACCATCAATGATGCGGACTGTCTGGCCAACTTCAACATCAATATCGAACTCTTGAACAGTTTGTCCCATTGAAACCAGAATATCACGGATTTCTTGTTCCAAAAGCGGAGTTGGTTTTGATCTGTTACCGTGTGAGCCGACGAATCCTGTTACGTTAGGTGTGTTTCGAACGACGAACCATGCTTCATCGGTCATGACCATTTCTACAAGGACATAACCTGGAAAGCGGTTCTCTTCAATTTCCTTTTTCTTTCCATTTTTCTCAACTTGCACGGTTTGTGTTGGAATCTCAACACGTAGAATATTATCCAACATGTTATATGTTTGCGCACGTTGCAATAGATTTTCTTTTACCTTATTTTCATAGCCAGAATAAGTTTGTAGAACAAACCATCCCTTGTCAAAACTATCCATGATATTTCCTTTCATACATAATAGAAGAAAGCCAGCAGAAGTCTTCCGCTTTTCTTCTAAAAAATGTTAATAAATCGAATCAAACCTGAAACAATCAACTGGTCAAAAATGTAAATGATGACCACAAAGAAGGCTGTGTATTCCATAATAGAGCGAAAATCTCTCCAGCTTTCTTTGCGAGTTGGCCAAGTTGTTTCTTTAAGAAGTTTAAAAATATCCTTAATAAAACCCATCGTTCTCTCCTATCTCGTCTCTCTATGTGTCGTATATTTTCCACAATGTTTACAAAATTTATTTACTTCTAGTCGTGTTGGCTTGGGGTTCCCACTAATTTTGATTGAGTAATTCCTTGAACCACAAACTGCACAAGCTAGGCTTGCTTTTTTTAGTGCCATAACGCCTCCATCTTATCTATTATAACAAGAAACCTAGGCTTTGACAAGCCTCTTAACGAAAGAGATTGACGAAAGAGTCCCAGATTGTCTGGGCTTTTTCTTTTATCTTTGCATCCGAAATCGCACGTCCCGCTTCGTCTACAAGATTTTGAGCACGACTACGAATATCTCCTAGCGGATCCTCGGACTGGTTTGTCTCATTTTCAACAACTTGCTTTTTCGTATTTTCTGGTTCAATCCCATTTTGTTTATAAGCATTCTCAACTGTAAAAGTGCTACCTGGAGTGTATGGCAAAATGGTATTAGCCATACTTCTAAAGACATGGGCTGCTCCATTCGAGGTCGAACCTGCTAGATAATGGTTCTCATCCGTCGTCGGGAAGCCGAGCCAGTGGGTAATTACCACATCTGGAGTATAGCCAATCACCCACTGGTCACTAGTATATACTGAATTAAAAGCAGCCTCAGTAGTACCTGTCTTTCCAGCCATAACATAATCTGTTGGCGATGAACTAATTCCTGTACCATTGGTAAATGTCCCTAGCATCATGCTGGTCATTTTATCGGCTACCGACTTATCAATCACTCGTTTTTGGGAGTTTTTATGACTCTTGATGACCTGACCACTGGCATTTTCAATACGAGTGATAAAATGCGCTTCAGACATCAGACCTTCATTAGCAAATGCTGCATAGGCTTGCGCCATCTGGAGAGGATTCGTCTCCACACCTCCACCGAGAGCAACTCCTAGAACTCGATCAACTTTTTCCATGTCGAGACCAAATCTCTCCCCAGCGTCAAAAGCTTTGTCAATACCTAATTCATTTACAGTCGCAACTGCTGGTAGGTTGAGTGATTCCGCCAAGGCCTGATACATAGGTACTTCTGGAGATGTCTTAATACCCGCATAGTTGTCTACTTGATAACTGTCATACTGCATAGTGTGGTTGTCCAGTTGCTTGTTCAGAGCCCATCCGGCTTCCACAGCTGGAGTATAAACCACTAAAGGTTTGATAGTTGAACCCGGGCTACGCTTAGACTGAGTAGCATAGTTGAAATTACGAAAGCCTGGTTTGTCATCACCAGCTACACGACCAACAACTCCACGCACTCCACCAGTCTTGGGTTCTAGAGCGACACTACCTGATTCGGCATGAGTTCCGTCTTCTGCCGTTGGAAATAGCGAAGTGTTTTCGTAAATAACCTGCATGTTTGCTTGATAGTTTTGGTCAAGCTCTGTGTAGATTCGATAGCCGTTGTTGACAATCTCTTCTTCTGTTAGATTGTACTTGGATACTGCTTCGTTGACTACTGCGTCAAAATAAGATGGGTAACGATAATCAGAAATTTTACCCTCATACTTATCTTGCAGTTGAGAAGCCATATCTACCCCAGCCGCTTCGGTCTCCTGATTTTTATCAATATAGCCTGCCGCAACCATATTTTGTAGCACCGTATCCCTGCGGTTGGTCGAATCTTCAATGGAATTCAACGGATTATACAACTCTGGCCCCTTGAGCATTCCAGCTAGAGTCGCCGCCTGATTAAGTGTTAGTTGCGAAGCGGATACACCGAAATATTTCTTACTTGCATCTTCAACACCCCATACTCCATTTCCAAAGTAGGCGTTATTGAGGTACATCGTAAGTATTTGCTCCTTGCTGTATTTTTTTGTCAACTCTAAGGCAAGGAAAAACTCCTTGGCCTTCCGTTCAACGGTCTGGTCCTGGGAAAGATAAGCATTTTTTGCCAACTGTTGAGTGATGGTGGATCCCCCTCCAGAACGACCTGCTGTAAGGATGGCTAGAAAGAAACGACCGTAGTTAATCCCATCATTTTTATAGAAGGAACGGTCCTCTGTCGCAACGACCGCATTCTGCAAGTCTTTACTGATATCTGTCAGCTCAACATAAGTCCCCTTTTGACCGGAAAGGGCGCCTGCCTCTTTTTCTTCGCGGTCAAAAATCAGAGTTCGCGTTTTCAAGGCATTTTGCAAGTCATTGACATTGGTCGACTTGGCTATTGCAAATAGGTAGGTCCCAACTAGCAAACCTGCACTTAACCCTAAAATGATGACGATTTTTGTCAGATGATAACGACGCCAAAATTTCCGAATTGGGCCTACTTGGGACAATTTTTTTCTATCGCTCCGTGAACGACGCATACTAGTAGAGTCCGACTCCGTCGATTCATTCGTTTCTTTTTTAAAGAGAGAAAGAAACTTTTCAAATAATTTATCTAATTTCATGCGTTTATTTTATCATCTTCACCATAGGAACTCAAGAATTTAGCTACTCCCTATCCAAATAGGGCTTTTTTTGTTACAATATCTGTATGCAATTCACATTTACATTACCCAAATCCTTGCCTCAAATGACGGTCAAACAATTCCTAGAGGAACAACTCCTCATTCCTAGAAAGATTCGCCATTTTCTAAGAACCAAGAAGAATATCTTAATCAATCAAAAACAAGTTCACTGGAACGAGATGGTCAAACCAGGTGACGTTTGCCAGTTGACTTTTGACGAGGAAGATTATCCCCAAAAGGAAATCCTTTGGGGCAATCCAGACCTCGTTGAGGAAGTTTATCAAGACCAACATCTCATTATCGTCAACAAACCTGAGGGTATGAAAACCCACGGAAATCAACCTGATGAAATCGCCCTTCTCAACCATGTCTCTGCCTACGTTGGCCAAACCTGCTATGTCGTTCATCGCCTGGATATGGAAACAAGCGGTTTAGTACTTTTTGCTAAAAATCCTTTTATCTTACCTATCCTCAATCGTTTATTGGAGAAAAAGGAAATCGCTCGTGAATACTGGGCATTCGTAGAGGGGCAAGTAGGGAGCAAAGAACTTATCTTCCGAGATAAAATTGGTCGTGATCGACACGATCGCAGAAAACGAGTAGTAGATTCTAAAAATGGGCAACAGGCTGAAACGCATATCAGTCGATTAAAGCAATTTCCAAACAAGACTTCTCTGGTTCGTTGCAAACTAAAGACCGGTCGAACGCATCAGATTCGTGTTCACCTCTCTCATCACAAGCATCCTATCCTAGGCGATCCTCTCTATAACTCTAGATCAAAAGCAAGCCGGCTGATGCTCCATGCCTTCCGACTATCCTTTACCCATCCACTCACCTTAGAAAAATTGAGTTTCACTGCCCTCTCGGATACTTTTGAAACAGAATTAAAACAAAATGGATGACACTATCATCCATTTTTATATATAGAAAAAGCAAGACCACGTGGCCTTGCTTTTATCGACTCAAGAATTATTTAGCGATTTTTGCGAAGTATTCAAGAGTACGTACAAGTTGTGCAGTGTATGACATTTCGTTGTCGTACCATGATACAACTTTAACCAATTGTTTACCGTCAACGTCAAGAACTTTAGTTTGAGTTGCGTCAAACAATGAACCGTAAGACATACCTACGATATCTGAAGATACGATTGGATCTTCTGTGTAACCGTATGATTCGTTTGAAGCTGCTTTCATAGCCGCGTTTACTTCATCAACAGTAACGTTCTTTTCAAGAACTGCTACCAATTCAGTAACTGATCCAGTTGGAGTTGGAACGCGTTGTGCAGATCCGTCAAGTTTACCGTTCAATTCTGGGATTACAAGACCGATAGCTTTAGCAGCACCAGTTGAGTTAGGAACGATGTTTGCAGCACCAGCGCGAGCACGACGAAGGTCACCACCACGGTGTGGTCCGTCAAGGATCATTTGGTCACCAGTGTAAGCGTGGATAGTAGTCATCAATCCTTCTACAACACCGAAGTTGTCTTGAAGAGCTTTAGCCATTGGAGCCAAGCAGTTTGTAGTACATGAAGCACCTGAGATAACTGTTTCAGTACCGTCAAGAACGTCGTGGTTAGTGTTGAATACAACTGTTTTAACGTCGTTTCCACCAGGAGCAGTGATAACAACTTTTTTAGCTCCGCCAGCGTGCAAGTGTTTTTCAGCCGCTGCTTTCTTAGCAAAGAAACCAGTTGCTTCAAGAACGATTTCTACACCGTCAGTAGCCCAGTCGATTTGTTCTGGATCACGTTCAGCAGAAACACGGATGAATTTACCGTTAACTTCAAATCCACCTTCTTTAACTTCTACAGTACCGTCGAAACGACCTTGAGTTGTGTCGTATTTCAACAAGTGTGCAAGCATAACTGGATCTGTAAGGTCGTTGATGCGAGTAACTTCAACACCTTCTACGTTTTGGATACGGCGGAAAGCAAGACGACCGATACGTCCGAAACCGTTAATACCAACTTTAACTACCATTAGTGATTTCCTCCTTATGAAAATCCTGAAAATTTTATTGTGAAAAGAGTAACTTGAATCACTACAAATCACCTTTCAACATTATTATTATATAACTATTTAAGTAGAATTGCAAGTACGGGCGTTGTTTTTCTCTCTTGCTTTTCTACTTTTCAATCCCCTTCATTCACCCAAGCTTTTATTTCTAGGACCTTCTATCCTATCCGCATAATCTTCTCTTCTCATAGTTCAACTCTAACTTCAGAAATAGGACTATGAAAAGAGACAGGATTACTCCTGCCTCTAGGCTGATAAACGATTATTTACGACGTCCTGGACGTTCTGCATAGCCATAGTAAGCATCTGCCATAATTTCTTCCATGTCGGCTACCATTGGCAAGCGTGGGTTTGCAGGTGAACATTGATCTTCATAAGCAAGCAAGGCGATTTCATGCAAGCTATCTTTCCAAACTTTTTCATCGATTCCAAAGCCTTTGAAGTTCATTGTGATTCCAACTGCTTCACCAAGATCGTAAACTGCTTTGGCATAAGCTTCAACTGCTTCTTCTGGAGTTGAGTGAGGCAATCCAAGCATTTTCGCGATGTCTTGGAATTTTTCATCAGCTTTCCAGTAGTTGTACTTAGGCCACGTAGTCGTCTTAGATGGACGAGTTCCGTTGTAACGGATAACGTATGGAAGCAAGATTGCATTTGTACGTCCGTGAACAGTATGGTGAACTCCACCGATCTTGTGGGCCATTGAGTGGCTCATACCAAGGAAGGCATTGGCGAAGGCCATACCAGCCATTGTAGATGCATTATGCATTTTTTCGCGAGCTTCTGGGTCAGCTGTCTTAACAGATTTTTCCAACCATTCAAAGACAAGCTTGATAGTTTGAAGCGCAATACCGTCTGTGTAGTCGTTAGCGAAGTTTGAAGTGTAGGCTTCAGTCGCGTGAGTCAAGACATCCATACCTGTATCAGCAGCGATGAAGTCTGGAACGGATTCAACCAAAGCAGGGTCAACAATGGCAATAGTTGGTGTCAATGAGTAGTCAGCCAATGGGTATTTACGGTTGTTTTTCTTATCAGAGATAACGGCAAATGGTGTTACTTCTGAACCTGTACCAGAAGTTGTTGGGATACCGATGTACTTCGCTTTCTTACCAAGTGATGGGAAGCGGAAGGCACGTTTACGGATGTCCATGAATTTTTGAACCAAGTCACGGAAGTCGATTTCTGGTTGTTCGTAGAAGAGCCACATTACTTTGGCTGCGTCCATTGGAGAACCACCACCAAGAGCGATAATTGTATCTGGTTCAAATGCTTTCATCACTTCAGCACCACGTTCTACAGTTGTGATGTCTGGATCTGGTTCAACATCTGAGAATACTTGGATCGTTACACGGTTGTTACGTGCGTTCAATTGATCAATAACACGTTGAACAAAACCAAGTTTTTCGATAGATTTGTCTGTAACGATCATAACGCGTTCAATATCTTCACAAGTTTGAAGGTATTGGATAGAATTGCGTTCGAAGTAAATTTTTGAAGGAACTTTAAACCATTGCATATTATTTCTACGTTTCCCTACTTTCTTGATGTTTAGAAGGTTAATAGCGCTCACGTTATCACCAACTGAGTTGCGTCCGTATGAACCACATCCAAGTGTCAATGATGGAATGAAGGCATTGTATACGTCACCGATACCACCGAAAGTAGATGGAGAGTTCCAGATAATACGCATAGCTTTGATTTCTGTACCAAAGCGTTTAGCAAGAGCTTCGTCTTTTGTATGGATGGCCGCTGAGTGACCAAGTCCGTTAAACTCAACCATTTGACGTGCTTTTGTAAGACCGTCTTCTGTATCTTCAGCTTTTAGGACAGCGATAACTGGTGACAATTTTTCACGAGTCAATGGTTCTTTTGGTCCTACTTCTGCACATTCTGCAGCCAAGATGTTTGTTCCTTCTGGAACGCTGAATCCTGCTTGTTCTGCAATCCATGCAGCTGGTTTACCAACGATGTTTGCATTTAGTTTAGCGCCTGCACAGTTTTTGCTGTTTGCTTTCACGCCGAAACAGAATTCTTCAAGAAGGGCTTTTTCTTTCTTGTTTACAAAGTAAGTGTGGTATGATTTGAATTCTTCTACAAATTCATCATATACTTCTTTATCAATGATAACCGCTTGCTCTGATGCACAGACCATACCATTGTCAAATGATTTAGACATGACGATATCATGAGCAGCTTGACGGAGGTCAGCAGATTTTTCTACATAAGCAGGAACGTTTCCGGCACCTACCCCAAGAGCTGGTTTTCCACATGAGTAGGCCGCCTTAACCATGGCATTACCACCAGTCGCAAGGATAGTTGCAACACCTTCGTGGTTCATAAGCGCTCCAGTTGCTTCCATAGATGGTTCTGTAATCCATTGAACACAGTTTTCAGGTGCTCCAGCCGCGATAGCTGCATCACGAACGATTTGTGCTGCGTGAGCAGAAGATTCTTGAGCTGATGGATGGAAGGCGAAAACGATTGGATTACGTGTTTTCAAAGCAATCAATGATTTGAAAATAGCTGTTGATGTTGGGTTCGTTGTTGGAGTGACACCACACACTACACCGACAGGCTCTGCAATTTTAGTCAAGCCAGTAACAGGGTCATCTTCAATAACACCGACAGTTTTAACACCACGCATATTATTCACAACGTGCTCACAGGCAAAAAGGTTTTTTGTAGCCTTATCTTCAAATACACCACGACCAGTTTCTTCAACTGCATGTTGAGCAAGAATTCCGTGCGCATCAAGAGCTGCAACTGAAGCTTTCGCTACGATGTAGTCAACTTGCTCTTGATTCAACTTGCGCATTTCATCAAGCGCAACCAAGGCTTTTTTCACTAACCCGTCGACATGCTTTTCAGCAGCGAGTTGTTTTTCCTCAGGTGTTAACGTTTTTTTATCAGCCATATTGTCCTCCATAGCCTTCAAGGATTTTATCCTTTGTTAATTTTTTCACAAGTTTATTATAACTCTTTTTTTGTTCTTTGTAAACAGTTTCATAAGCATTTCACAAAGAAATTTTATGAGATTGTGAACTTTTTCTCAATACACCTGCGCAATAGAGTTTTGTCTGGATGATTGTGAAATTATGAAAAATATTTTTTTATTTCACAAAGTTTTTTCTGACTGAGAGCCATCTCTTGGATCCAGAAATAGAAAGCGCTTTCTTTCTGACTTTTGAGAATAGTCCCCTAATCTGGAGACTACTGTTTTTGCTGAAAAACGCCTTGTTTAAAGGTTCCTTCATAAACAACTTCTTGCTCTGTAGTCAACTTCCCTTGACCTTCAGCCTGACCATTTACAAAATCACCTTCGTATTTCCAGCCATCTTTTGATTGGAAAGTCCCTTTTCCATTAAAGGCTCCATTATTGAAGTCACCTGTATATTGGTCTCCATTTTCAAAGGTCAGGGTTCCTTGACCATTCATTTTCCCTCGTACCAAGGTGCCATCATAAACAAGAGCGCCACCATCAAGTGTCAGGACACCCTTTTTTGGTGTGTTTAGTAGAAAAGCTGAGACGGCACAGATAACGATTAGAAGGACAGTTGCAATCTCTATACGTGGGCGAGTTAGATAAACTCGATATTTTTCGAAGATTTCTTTAAGCTTTTCCATTGTCACTCTCATTTTCTAAACGATCTAGCCAGCTTTGGCATCCACTTGTGATGCGAGCATAGGTTTCCTCAAAATCTCCTGTGTACCATGGATCTGGAACACTTTCAGATGCAAAAGAGTAGATTTTGTGCTGTAGTTCCTGAGGACACATTTGACGCAGATCTGAAACGTTTGAAGCATCCATGCCGATAATGTAATCAAACGACTCAAAGTCTTCTCTGCCAATCTGAAGCGATGTTTTGTCTTTGTCATAAGGAATCTGATACTGCTGGAAAATCCCTTGCGTTCCCCTATGAATCGGATTGCCATGTTCCCACGATGACGTTGCCCGACTCTCAATCTGGTAATCACTCGTCATGGACTTCATCACAAATTCTGCCATGGGGCTACGACAGATATTTCCTAAGCAAACAAATACTATTTTTTTCATCCCTTTTCCTCTCACTTCATAGAAAAACGGGAGTGACAGGTCCCGTTTTATTCTTCGATTGCTCCGCTTTCGTCGATAACTGCTCCTTCTGGTGTCACAGCTTCTTTGAGTGGCAACACTGTCTTGATTGCAGTCAATTCGAAAGTCAAATAAACGCCATCTACATCCAGCACGATTGTTTTCTTCTCAGTATCTACTTCATCAACTGTTCCGTAAAGGCCACCGATTGTAATCACTTCATAGCCTTTTTGAAGCTTGTTCAAGCTTTCCATACGCTTTTGGGCTTGTTTCTTTTGAGAACGTTGCATAAAGAACATCAAGGCCATCATCCCTACAAGCATGATTAAGAAAGTAATATTTGGATTCATTGTTTTCTCCTTTGTATTTTACATAGGACTACTATATCAAATTTCAGCTACTTTTACAAGGTTGTGCCTTGTTTTTATGCTGATAAAAAAATCAGAGCTTTCACTCTGATTTCTGCAATTATTTCAAGTTTTGAACGACTTTGACTAGATTTTCAACTGTAAATCCGTACTCTGCCAATACTTTTGGTGCTGGGGCAGATGCTCCAAAGGTATCAATACCGAGAACTGCACCATCAAGACCAACATATTTGTACCAGTTTTGAGTTGCCCCCATTTCGACTGCAACACGACGGCGAACTGCATTTGGAAGGATTTCTTCCTTGTAAGCTGCATCTTGTGCGTCAAAGACATCTGTAGATGGCATGCTGACTACACGGACTTTTGCGCCTTGGCTAGCCAATTCTTTAGCAGCTGCGACAGCTAGGTTCACCTCTGAACCTGTCGCAATCAAGATAGTATCAAAGTCCGCCGCATTTTCATAGGCAACATAGGCACCTTTTGCCACTTTGTCAAAGTCTGTCCCTTCTTCAACAGTCAAGTTTTGACGTGTCAAGACAAGGGCAGTTGGTGTTTTCTCACTTGTCACTGCAAGGTACCAAGCTGCTTGAGTTTCACGGGCATCTGCTGGACGGAAAACATTTAGATTTGGCATAGCACGAAGACCTGCTAAGTGTTCAACTGGTTCGTGAGTTGGACCATCTTCACCAACAGCAATAGAATCGTGGGTAAAGACATAAGTCACAGGAAGTCCTTGCAAGGCTGACAAGCGGACAGCCGCCTTCACATAGTCAGAAAAGACGAAGAAGGTCCCACCGTATACACGAAGTCCACCATGAAGGGCCATCCCGTTCAAGATCGTTCCCATTGCAAATTCACGAACACCAAACTGAATATTGCGGTTCAAGCGATTAGCATCATCTTGAAGTCCATCCGTTTTGATGTAAGTCATGTTTGAGTGAGCGAGGTCAGCTGATCCACCTAGGAAAGTTGGCAACTTGGCAGCGACAACGTTCAAAGCATCTTGACTTGAATTACGAGTGGCTTGAGAAAATCCATTTTCTAAATCTGGGAAGTCTGCTGGAGTCACCTCAACTGGATCACGGCCGTCGATGATTGCTTCTACTTCTGCAGCAAGCTCTGGATGCGCTTCTTTATAATCAGCGACTAGTTTTGTCCATGCTTCATATGCTGATGCACCACGATCTGCAACATTTTCCTTGAAATCAGCATAAACTTCAGCTGGGATTTCAAATGGTTCATAGTCCCAACCAAGAGCTTGGCGAGTAGCCGCAGTTTCATCTGCTCCAAGAGGAGCACCGTGTACCGCATTAGTTCCTTGTTTGTTTGGAGAACCGTATCCAATCACAGTCTTCACTTCAATCAAAGATGGTTTTCCTGAAGCTTTGGCTGCTTCAATAGCCGCATAGATAGCTTCCAAGTCTGTTCCATCTTCAACCAAGGCAGTATGCCAACCGTATGCATTGTAACGATCACGAACACTTTCTGTAAAGGAATCGTTTGTCTCACCATCCAAGTTAATGTCATTTGAATCATACAGAATAACCAACTTGTCAAGTTTTTGCAAGCCTGCATATGAAGCCGCCTCACTTGAGACACCTTCCATCAAATCTCCGTCTCCACAGATAACATAAGTATAGTGGTCAAAGATATTGAAACCTTCGCGGTTATACTTCGCTGCAAGGAAACGTTCTGCTTGGGCAAAACCAGTAGCAGTAGAAATCCCTTGACCTAGAGGACCAGTTGTAGCGTCAACCCCTGCTGTATGTCCAAATTCTGGGTGACCTGGTGTTTTTGAACCCCATTGGCGGAAGTTCTTGACTTCATCCATGCTGACATCTTCAAAACCGGAAAGGTGAAGAAGGGCATAAAGAAGCATAGAGCCGTGACCTGCTGAAAGAATAAAACGGTCGCGATTGATCCAGTTTGGTTGAGCTGGATTGATACGAAGTTGTTTTGTGAAGAGGCTATAGGCCATAGGAGCAGCCCCCATAACCACCCCTGGGTGACCTGAGTTGGCTTTGTTGATGGCGTCAATACCTAGAAAACGAATTGCATTAACAGATAGATTTGACATAGAATTTCCTTTCTCTTTGAGGTGATTAATGAATCACACATTCTATTTTACTATTATATGAAAAAATGCATAGAATAGCAATAAAACAATTTGCGTTCATCTAACACATTTGATTTGTCTATTCCCTCGTCACTTCATAGTACGGGAGCAAGCGAGTATAAGCACTTTCTAGCTCCTCCAATATCGCTTCTACTGACTGATTTTCAATGAAGGAAATATCTGACTTGACCAAAACTTTACGGATTTCCTGATTTTGCACTTTCTCTCGTAAGATACGACGATTTTCTTCTGTGGCCTCTATCTTATGACTTTCTCCATTTGAGTAGACTAGATAATAAATTCTTTCAACCACTGGAAGCTCTAAAATTTTGGCTTGCTTGTCTAAAGTCTGTTCGTCTTTCTTACGTTCGATGAAACTAACTTCTAGTGAAACGCCAAAATCAGAAGGGGTCCCATATAAGCGCAGAGCTATCATAGGTTCTGATACCTTTCCCTCTCTCTGCAAATAAACCCAGAAATGTGGTCGTAAGCGCTGCGCTTGGTTCATCCACTGACTGGTCTGTTGCAGTTTCCATTCTGGATGATTAGCTTGAAAAGTTTTAGCCAGTTCTGTAAAAGACTTCCGAGCCTCTTGACCTTTGTGGCGCAACGCCAACATCTTCTCTCGCTCATCTCCAGCCTTATCTGGATGACGATATTGGATACCTGCATAAGATAGATAGTTCTTGATTGCTTCCATCATCTGTTTCTTCTCCCTTTTCTAACAAAAAATCAGGACAAGCCTGATTTTGTTTATTCCGTATCTACGACAACATAGCGATTTGGCTCATCACCCTCAGAATAACTCGTCACGCCATCCATGCGTGAAATAATGCGATGGATAATCTTGCGTTCGCTATTTGACATTGGATCTGTTTGTTGGCTACGTCCTTCTTCTAAAACGCGAGTCGCCAATTTTTGAGCGTAGGTTTGCAAGACTTCTGCACGGTGTTCAACGTAATCATTGACGTTGATTGTGATATAGAAAGTTCTTGAATAGCGATTGTAGAGGTAGTTTTGCGCCAAAAGTTGAAGGGCCTTCAATACTTTCCCGTGATAGCCGATAATGCGACCAGGCTCATTGGTATCGATTTGAAGATTAATCGTGCGACGATTGTAGTCGCTTGAAATTGTACCTTCAACATCCATATCGTCCACAATGGTTTGAACATAGTTAGCTACTTGAGCTGCTACTTGTTCGATGTCATAACTCGGTTCCACCTTCAAGCCTAGATCTTCCAAAGACTGGCTTTCTACCGATTCTGACATAGATACAAATTCTTCACACTCTGCTGGGTCTTCCGCTCCAGCATCTCCTGTCTGCAATTCATTTAAAATCGCGATGTGACCTGTTTCTTCTAAGATCGTGCTAGCATGTTTCTCATTTTTCAAGATTTCAGCCTTGATTTCATCAGAAACACCCTGACCTTCCTCTTCTATTTTTTTAATCGCCTCAACAACATGCCCGAGATCAACTGTCGCCTCTGTTACTGTCTTAACAGGTTCGTTTTGTTCATTGATTTCTTTCGGAACACCTTTTACGGCTTGTTGATTGGCCTTAATCACAGTCGTCTCACTAATCGCCTCAATATCAACCTGAGCTGGTTTTTTCCCAAATAAGCCTAAAAAACCTTTCTTCTCTTTGGACACGACCTTGATGTGAGTCTTCATTCTCGGAATACCTAACTCTTTCAATCCTTTCTGGATTGCTTCTTCAACAGTTGAACCTGTAAATAATACCATTATCAGATTCCTCCTTATTATTTCGTTTTCTGAGCCTTTTTCTTGGCTTTTCTTTTTCTATTTTCCAAATCTTTTTTAGCTTGTACTTCCGCCTCACGCGCTGCAATAATCTTAAAAGGATTATTTAAGAAGTAAGTTTGCAAAACTTGATAAGCATTGTATACTGCCCAGTACAAGGCCACGCCACTAGGTGAAGAGATGGCAAAGATAAAGATCAGTACAGGCATCCCGTACATCATCCCTGTCATAGCTCCACTTCTTTCAGGTAAAGCCTTATTCGATAACCAACTACTTAAAAAGGTAAAGACTGCTGCCAAAATCGGAAGGATAAAGCTTGTGTCCACTCCCCCAAGATTCACCCACAAAAAGTGCCCTGTTTTCAAAAAGTCTACTCGAGTCAAGGCTTGAAAGAGAGCCAAGAGAACCGGCATTTGAATCAAAATCGGCCAGAGAGAAGAAGAGTGTTTGACCCCTAATTCTTTATAGACCTTCCTCATCTCCTGATCCAGCTTGGTTCTACTTTCCATATCACGACCTGGATATTGTTCTTGCAGGGCCTTGATACGTGGTTGAGCCTCTTGCATTTTTCTAGAGGCCACCATCTGAGTCTGAAAGACTGGCAATAGAATCGTACGAATCAGGATCGTAAAGAGGATAATCCCCACTCCGATACTAACGTCAAAGGACAAAAAGCGGATGATTTCAGCAAAAAAATAGACAAATTTACTCCATATATCTGTAGAATCTGCTGCAACATCGCTTGTCCCACAGGCTGTCATGACAAATAAGGACAAGCCCAGCAAACTAGTCAACTGTAGTTTCTTTTTCACTCCTAATTCCTTCCCGATAAATCTTTGATAACTTTAATACGTGGAGTAGGTTTTTCTCCATTTCTGCATAATCCAAGCCTTCAACCCCTTTTCGAGCAATTACGACAAAATCAACGTTATCAGCTAAGTGCTCCCTTACGCTTAGCAAAATGTGTCGAATCCGTCTTTTAATTTGATTTCTAGTGACTGCATTCCCTAATTTCTTACTGACGGACAGCCCTACTCGAAAATGACTTTTCTGATTTTCCAATTGGTAAACAACAAATTTGCGATTGGCAAAACTTGTTCCATCCGTGAAAATAGCCTTAAAATCTTTCTCTCTTTTTACACGAAAGCTTTTCTTCAAAACTCAACTCCATCTATTAAATTACTACTATTATACCATATTTTTCGAAAAAGCCAATAACAGCAAGGTTTTAGAGATTTCCCCAAGCAAAAAAGCTGGAGAGCAAACTCTCCAACTCTTTTTACATGTACATTAGTTCTTATTTTAGTTATTTTTTGAATCGTTCAACATCACGTGCGATGACCAATTCTTCATCTGTTGGGATCACCAAGACACGGATTTTCGCTGCGTCAGTTGAGATGTCTCCAGTCACACCAAAGACGTTCTTTTCTGGATCCACATCACATCCAAACCAAGAAATTCCTGAAATAACATCTCCACGTACTGCTGTGGCATTTTCACCAACACCAGCTGTAAAGATAATCGCATCTGCACCGTTCAAAACTGCCAAATACTGACCAATGTATTTTTGAATACGATCAATATACATCTCATAGGCCAAGGTCGCATTATGGTCGCCTGCCTTTACTGCAGCCATAACATCACGCATGTCACTTGATTTTTCAGACACACCTAAAAGCCCAGACTCACGATTGAGAATACGACTGATATCTTCTGGTGTATTGAAGTCCTCTGTATATTGCATGAGATAAGGAATGATAGCGGGATCAATATCGCCTGTACGAGTCCCCATCATGATACCACCAAGTGGGGTGAATCCCATAGAAGTATCAACAGACTGACCGCCTTTGACAGCTGTAATAGAAGCACCATTACCAATATGGCAGGTAATCAGTTTCAAGTCTTCTAGTGGTCGACCCAAAACTTTAGCTGCTTCTTCTGCCACAAACTGATGGCTTGTCCCATGAGCCCCATACTTACGAACTTTATTTTCAGTATAGTATTTGTTTGGAAGAGGGTAGCGATATGCTTTCTCTGGCATGGTTGTATGGAATGATGTATCAAAAACAACAACGCTAGTAATATCTGGAAGCAATTCCTTGAAGGCACGAATTCCTGCCGCGTTGGCTGGGTTATGAAGAGGAGCCAAGAGGCCCAACTCTTCAACCTTTTCTAAAACATCTCCCTCTACCAAGGTTGACTCTTTGAAATATTCACCACCAGCCACGACACGGTGCCCGACACCAGTAATTTCATCATAACCTTTGATAATGTCAAAACGAATCAAATCATCCAACAAGATTTTAACGGCTTTTGTGTGGTCGTCAATATCAAGAATTTGTTGTTCAGAACGTCCGTCAAATTTTACAGTTGAAATAGAGTCCTTCAAACCGATGCGTTCAATCAAGCCTTTCGCCAATACTACTTCTTCTGGCATTTGATAGAGTTGCCATTTCAAACTTGAGCTTCCTGCATTGATTGCAATTGTTTTAGTCATAAGATGATACCCCTTTTAAGCGTTTTCAACTATTATAACAAAATTTACCTTACATTTCAGTACCTTTGCTCCATTTTTGAAAATTTTCTTTAAATTTCATTAGTGCAGCTGGATCTTGCAAACTTTCTAGCGGATAGATAAACGGAACCAACTCCTCTTCAGCTTTCTTTTGTAAAACAAAGATTGTCTTGGCTTGGCTAGCATGAGAAAATAGTGTCTCTGGCAAGCTAATCATCGCAACTAAGCTCGCTTTCTCTTTAAGCCAACCTTTTAACAAATCACTTTGAGGACTGGTTAGTAAATCACTCGGAGCCAGAAAAATAGCGTATCCGTCTGACTTGAGGTACTTGAGGCCTTGCTCCATGAGCAAATGATGGGCATAGGTGTGTTCTTGATTAGAAGCCACTTGATAGCGTGAGGCGATGGCATCGTCTGGGTAATAACCAACAGGCAAGTCACTGATGACAACGTCGCTTTCTTTAAGCATTTGCGGACGAACGGCGTCGCCTTGAACAAATCCAGCTTGTAAACCAATCACATCTGCCATACTGGCTGCCAAATCAATCAGCAAGTCATCCACTTCGATTCCCAAGTAATCTACTTTTTTAGCAAGAGAAGTCAAGAAAGTAGCCCCCAAAATCCCCATACCAGAGCCTATTTCGAGGATGCTAATTTCCTCTTGTTCAAATAACTCTTCCACAATGAGTACCAATAGGAGGGAAATGGCATCTGGTGTAAACTGGTGATTGGCCTGTAAAGGCTCCGTTTGTCCTGCCTTCATCAAGAGAAACTGGTAGGTCTTGAGCCACTCTTCCTTGCGAAGCGCTAAGCGTTTAAGGGCTTGATTGTTCTCTTTGACCTGCTCTAGTTCAGTCTCGCCATCTAGGTAGATACTATTTTGCTCTACCAAGGCATCATAAAAGTTGGTCGCCAAATCACTTTGGATGACTTGGACATTCTCTAGTAAATACGTATAAGCTTGTTCAATTTTTTCAAAATCCATATTCCTATCTTATCAAATTTCCCTCCTTTTTTCCATCTGAAGAGAAAAAATCACTACTTTAGTCAGCGAGTGATTTTTGTGCTACTGTTAAAAAGAGTTCTGCGTAATTTCCTAGGAAAAGACCTTCAGCACTATAGAGGATCTGACTGTCAATGCTTGAAAAACTAAACTGGGCGAGCTTGGTTTCCAGTTCAGCTAAATCAAAACCATGGTGATTGGTATCTGTCTTGACAAAATCAGCAATAAGCACTTGTCCATTCTCCCTAAGATGATGGTGAAACATGGCAAGAGTCGCATCTAGATCAGGCATATGATGAAGAACCCGACTGACAATAATCAGGTCAAATTGCTGTTCCAAGGGATTCACCAGTAAATCCTGCTCCAAAAACTGGATATTCTTGATTTCTTGTTGCTCTGCTTTCAAACGGGCTTGCTCCAGCATTTTCTCCGAGATGTCTACCAGTGTGACAGACTTGGCCTGCTTGGCTAAGGGCAAGGTTAATAGACCCGTCCCACCACCGAAATCCAATATTTCCTTGTCTGATAGAAGATCAATCTGTTTTTCAACTGCTTGACAAACCAAGTTTGCAAGAAAGATGTTTTTGGGCGAATCAAAGGTTTCTGCTTTGTGATTAAAATCATGTTTCATGCTTTTAGTTTAACACAAAGTAGTTGAATTGACTAGGAATTGTCTTTCTTATCTTTTGTTGCTTTCTGATTGGTTTGCTCACTTGAGTTAGTTAATGATTGTTTCTCCGTATCTGTTTTCTTTTCCTTGGTTTTCATCGGAGGAAAGAGAAATCCATAGTTGCCCTTATTCATACGAACACTTGTTGCAAAACCTGTTTTCGTATTGTGATACGTGACTTTTCCTAGATTAAAGGCTCGTTCTCCACTTTCTTGTTCAGCCTTATCTTTGCTTCGCTTGGCCATGGCAAAAGCGGCTAACTTTTCTTTGTTTAGAGAAAAGTCTTTGTGATGGGCGACTTGCCGATTCAAATAAAACTGCAACAAAAGGCTAAAAATGGCTGCCATGGTGACTGCATATAAAAGAACACCTGCCTTAACTTTTTGTTTTTTCCACACGATAGATGAATTCCCTTTCTAAGCCTTTTTGAAATTGAAAACGAAAGCGAACCAGTTGATTTTCCTCTGTGATTTGTGCTGATTTCAATCCATAAACCATAGGCTGATAGCCCCGGCCACTGCTATCGGTCTTCCGAAAATCATCTAATTTAGACTTGCCTATCGAGATATCCTTACCATCCTGTTTCATGTAGATGCGATTGCCTTCCACCTTTTCAAACTGCGAACGCTCTAACTCCGCCTCCAGCTGATCCACAAACAAGAGCCACTCCTTTTGCTCGCTTTGTTGCTGGTAACGAACTTCTGAAATGAGGAGCTGGCTCATAGCTTGAAAGAGGAGCAAGCTGCCGCTAATGACGATAAGGGCAACCAGAGATTCTAAAAGAGTGAAAGCTCTTACCTTACTGTTCTTTAAGGTCGAGTAATTTCTCTGAACCATGGTAGACCTCCAATCCTTTTTCACTAGCAAACACCTGGATTTCCACTCCATTTACCTTTACCTGATTTTGACCTGTTTGCAGAGCCATCTTAGCCACACGTAAGACTTCCTCTTTTTGCAAGATTTCTGCCTCTTCTTGTCTATTTTTCTGAATTTGTCCCAAGAGGATGGTTGCAATACTGGCAAATATGGCTAGCGCTACTACCGCTTCCAGTAAAACCACTGCCCTAATTTTTTGTTTCCTTAATGCGTTTAATTTTTCCATTTCCTAGATATAATTGATAGCGAATCGATCCTTTGCTGGTCTGAAATTCAACCTTAGCCAGGGACGAATTGCCCCCAGCTCGATCAAAATGAATCGTTTGTCCAGATGGTGCCTGAATCCCTTTGGGAACAGTCAACTTCTGACTGCCATTGCTGATTGTCTGCCCATCTAAGTTCAAGCTGGTCTTTTGCTGACTCGCAACACTGCGCTTTTGGGTTTCGCGATAAAGTTCTTCAAATTCCATAAAGAAAATCTGCTCCTCTACCGCTGCAAAACTGGACTGGACTGAGCCGGACAAGCCCAAGGCTACGATACTCACAAGCCCCAAAACCAAGAGACTTTCTAACACGGTAAAGGCCTTAATCCGCAACAGTTTGACTTGTTTTTTGTTTTGCATGGTATTCTTTATAAGCCTTGGCTTGCTCTGCTGTGATGCGACCGTCTGCCTGTAATTTGCTTAGGCTAGCATCTTCATTCTTGTCCAGACTATAGAGTTCTGCCTGACTTTCCACCACCTTAACAACAGCAGCTTTTCCTTTGTCATTCACTGCATCCTTTTGTTTGGTCAAATTAGGCACAAAGAGCAAGAGAAGTACGCTAATGATTAAAAGGACCACCAACATTTCCACGAGAGTAAAGGCTTTCGCCTTGGCTTTTTTCAAATTTGTCATAAGTTTTTTCATTTTAAAAATTTACCTCCATATTTTGATACATGGGCATGAGCATTGCCGCATAAAGTAAAACGATAATCAGGGCCACAAAGATAAAGACCAGTGGCTGCACCAAATTCATGGTGCGGTTGACTCGGGTAAAAAAGACTTCCCAAGTTTTTTCAGCATAGATTTCCAACTCACTCCCCAGCTTGGATTTGACTTCCCCATACTCGATGATGAGACTCAACTCCTTTTTAAAGAAAGGATATCTCGCTATGGTTTGAGAAAATTCACGGCCATTTTGCAGGGCTTGAGCCAGATCTTGACCGATTTCTTTAAAGAGCTGAGAACCTTGTTCCTGCATCATCTGAAAAATCTGCGTCAGCTCCATCCCCTGTGAAATCATATTGCCCCACTCACGCGCGTAATAGGCTGTCAGATAGGTCTGGACAAAGATTCCTAGGAAGGGAATCCGCGCTAACATCGAGAAGACCCGCATCTTAGAACTTCTTTTGTAGAAAGTGAGAGCTAAAAGTAGAGACAGAGAGCAAACCAACACTAGTCCCAGAAAAATTTGTGGCAGATTGCCGATGATTTGGGTGGTGATATTGCTACTGTCCAGTTGGGGGAGTAGATAGTTTCTTAATCCCAGCATGATTAGCAGGAGAAATCCCAGCAAAATCAAAGGATAGGTCGCCACTTCGATTAACTTTTTCTTGACCTTGGCCAGATTGTCTAGATACTCTTCTATCTTTCCCAAACTCAGGTGAAGATTCCCGTGAACTTCAGCTAGGGATAATTGGGTCACAATAGCACTTGAAAAACCCAAGCTGTCCATCATCTCTGAAAAGGATTTCCCCTGGGACAAGCCTTGGTGCATCTGGGCCACATAGTCCTTTTCCAGCAAGGCACTTCTCCCCAAGAAAGAAATAATTTCCACCAAATGAAAACCACTGGAGAAGAGATTATTAAACAAGGTGATGATTTTCTTTTGCTTAGCTGTAGCTAATTTTTTCTGTTTCAGCCTGAAGACTTGTGATATGTCCATCTTTAAGAAGCTGGTCAATCTGCGCATTCCAGCTAGTTGGCTGGTGTTCTTGATAGTCTTTGTTTGCAAAATCAACGATTCCTCCTCCCCCGATTAATCTCTGATAGCAGACACCTTGTAGCACAACTGCTAGTTCCTCCTCCGTCACACCCAACTCCAGAAGGCGTTCATAAACACCTCGGATACTCTTGGCATGAATGGTTGAAAAGACTGTCGCACCTGTCAAACTGGCTCTGACCACTGCACGTGCCGTCTCGCTATCCCGAATTTCACCGATAATCAAGAGGTCTGGACGGTGTCGGAGAGACAGTTTGATCAGATTTTCATAGGTCAGTCCAATCGCCTCATTCAACTGCAACTGCAACATCTCTTCCTGCTTGATCTCGACAGGGTCTTCGATAGACATAACCTGCTGCCCCTTAAACAGAGACTTAGCTAATTCGTGCATCAGCGTCGTCTTGCCACTTCCGACTGGACCTGCAAATAGATAGAGACCCCTTTGTCTGTATTGCTTGCCCAGTTCTCCAATATCCTGAAACCAGAAATGCAGGTCCCGCTCCTCATCGTGTAACAAACGAATGACCAAACTCTCATGTCCCCGATAATCTCCCACGGTGGACAAACGCAGTGAAGAAACCTTTTCGTCATACTGATAATCACAAGAACCCAGCTGACTGCGACGCTTTTCTCCTACATTCATCCCAGCCACAAACTTGAAATGACTAATCACAGCAGCTAAAACATCAAACTCATAGGAGTCAACTAGACACCGTTCGTCTCCAATCCGCATGTGAAGCTCGTAGGACTTTTCCTTGGGGATAAAATAGATATCCTGAGCCTTCTTTTCTTTCGCAGTAGCAATAATTTTCTGTGCAATTTCTTGTACCATACCGCCCTCCTTATCTAACTATTCGCAAAAAAATAAAAAAGCAACTTAAAAAGTTACTTTTTTATCTCCATTTCATGCGGCAAGAACGATGCTTTTCTTGACCTGTTTGTTTTTCGTAGCCTGGGCGTAGCTTTTCATCGGGGATGACTTGCTCATCCTGTAAAAGTGCCAAAGAATGGTACTGCTGCAAATACTCATCGCACTCATCACACCAGCGTTGGTCAGCAGGATCCCAAAAGATAGTCATCAAATCACTCCGACTCTTATAAAGAGGATTCTTCTTTTCCAACTCAAACCAGCATGATTTATAATATTTTAGAGCATCATAATACTTGTCAAAAGATTGACTCATGATGACATCTTCTTCCCAGCCTTCTATAAACCACCACGGTTCAAAATCCCCATACATTTCTATAACACGATACATTTTCACTACTTCCTTTGTACCGTATATTATAACGAATTTTCTAGAACAATGAAAGGATTTTGCTTCATTATAGAACAATCCTCTAGCTTTCTGAAGATACCTCTAAATAGAAAAGCAAAGGCTGAGTCATCACAGCCTCTGCTTTTTACTATGCTTGATAACGTTTCACACCATCTAGGTAGGTTGCTACCAATTCCAAATCTTTATCTAGTACGATAAAGTCAGCGTCATAACCCTCGCGGATTTGACCACAGACATCATCGATGTGAACAGATTTTGCTGGGTTGAGGCTGGCCATCATGACTGCTTCATGCGGATTCGCAATGCCCCATTCGACCACATTCTTCAAACCGTCTTTGAGTTTGAGGATAGAACCTGCCAAATTGCCTGTAGATTTGAGGCGAGCAGTTCCATTAGCAACTACTACCGGGAATTCTCCCAACATGTAATCTCCATCTTCTAAGCCACCAGCTGTCATACAGTCTGTGATAAGGGCAATATTTTCAGTTCCCTTTTGCTTAAGCAAAATATCACAAGCCTTTGGATCTACGTGGTGACCATCACAAATCAATTCTGCGTAGGTATGAGGCAATTCATACATGGCACCAACCATACCGAGCTCACGGTGAGTCAACCCACGCATTCCATTGTAGGCATGTACCCAAACACTTGCTCCAGCATCGACTGCCTTTTTAGCTTCATCAAAAGTCGCATTTGAGTGTCCAAGAGCAACGGTCACACCTTCGCCCGTAATCGTACGAACAAAGTCTTCTACACCTTCACGTTCTGGCGCAAGGGCAATTTTATTTAGCAAACCATTAGCTGCTTTTTGCCAAGCACGAAACTCATCCATACGAGGGTCTTTCATATAGGCAGGGTTTTGAGCTCCTTTGTATTTCTCTGTGAAATACGGTCCTTCAAAATAGATTCCACGAATTTTGGCTCCACTTGCTTCTTGGTATCGAGCACCGATATTTTCTGTTACCGCAAGCAATTGCTCATAAGATGAGGTCAAAGTTGTCGGCAAGAAGCTCGTTACTCCCATGCTGAGGAGCCCTTCACTCATAGTATGAAGAGTTCCTTCGATATTATTATCCATGACATCCACACCACCAAATCCATGAATGTGGGTATCCACAAGTCCTGGAGCAATGCTGTAGCCTGTATAGTCAATCACCTCAGCTCCTTCAGGAATCTGTTCTACATGCTTTCCAAACTTGCCATCCACAAGTTCCAAGTAACCGCCACGGCGAACTCCGTGTGGGTAGAAAAACTGATCCGCTTTAATATAATTAGGCATAATGATAACCTCCTTGATAGATTGATTCTAGAATTTATTATGTCAATTACATTATAAACCTTTCTTTTTCATTTGTAAATGGTATAGACCTGTTTTTCGTGGATATTTTAAAAGAGCTGGATTTCTCCAACTCTTTGATCTTATTTTGATTTCACAGGCAATTCCTGAGCAGCCTTAACAGCAGCTGCAATCGTCTCTGCGTAAAGTTTAGCACCTTCTTCAATCATGTTGCTATCATTTCCAAAGTGGACTTGGTCGGTTCCAGCCCAGATTTCAGGGTGTTCCTTAGCAACCTTATTCCAGTCTGCGATGCTCACGTAAGGAGTCTTTTCTGCTAATTCTCGCGCATAAGTCGCATACTGCTCAACTGATTTGTAAGTCTCCTTGCTCTTGTCACCTTCATAAGGAGTTACAAGAATCAGATGGTGGCCTTTGGGAAGATTTTTAACGATCGTATCTAAGTCATCTTTATAATTCTCTGGTCCATTTACACCCGTTGCAATGACAACTGTTTTTAGAAGTACCTTGTTCTGGCTGTTATTGAGCATGATGTCATTGGCTTGCTTGGTTGTCCGACTAACTTGAGCGTTGATATTTGCTTCAGGAAGGGCCTCTTGTAAGGCTGTATTAGCACGCAAGGCTACCGAATCTCCAATCAGACTCGTTCCCTCAGAAATTCCCAGTCGGCTAGCCTCTGCTTGCTCAGCAAGAGTCTTTGTTTGTCCTATATTGGTCTGGGCTTGTTTAAAACCATTCACCATCAAGTCTGTTTCAAAGGCTCCAACTTGAGGAGCCACAGCTATGATAATCAAGGTAATCAAGGTAAGAATGCCAGCACCACCAGCACTAATTGGTTTAATATGAGGTAATCGACTAATCTTCCGTATTAAAGGATTGGTCTTACCGGCAATCAATGGCTCAATAATATAGAAGGATAGGATAGCAAAGAAATAAGAAAAGATGATTGTCAGAATAACAGCAGGCAAATTACTCATCAACTGAGAAAAGATAATATAAAAAGGCCAGTGGAAGAGATAAACCGCATAGCTGGTATCCGCTAAAAATGTGATTATCCGTGGTTCTTGTATCTCAGACGTTTTCTCATGCAAGACACGCGCAGCAAAAATCATGATCACGGCCGCTAAACTTGCCAGTACGAAACCAAATAAATAAGCGAATAAGTAGGTGAACTTGACAAAGAAAGTCAAGAGCAATAACACCAAGAGACCTGCAGCAAATACCAGTAGATTCTGACGAAGATCCCACATCCGATCAAACTGCTTGACTAAATCGCTCGTCTGACGAACACCTACAACCGTCGCCAAAATGCTTCCTAAAAAGAAGGGATAGACATGGGTTAAACTTGAAAAGTAGACAGACGAATGGGAACTAGCCATTAGACTACCAATAAACATAGAGAAAAAGCTAATGATGAAAGCTCCCGTAGAAAGAAGAAATACCATCCCTTTCAATTGACTACTAGATTTTGAACGTTTCGATAAGAACCAAACCGCTAAGCCCCAAAGGATATAGTAGTGAACCTCAACAGCTAGACTCCAGTTGTGAACAAAGAGATGCGGAATGAACTGGGATTCATAACTGCCCCCTGTTAACATTTCGTAGAAGTTGGTCATAAAACCGAGAACTCCAGCTATCTGGCCACCAATTCCAGCAACATAGTCTTGACGAACCAAGAAAGTAAAAGGCATGGTCACCAAAACCATCAGCACCACAGGTGGCACGATGCGGTAAAACCGTCTCTTAAAAAAGCCCAACAAATCAATCTGATGTGCCTTCCCAAATTCTTCTAAAAGGAGGGAGGTGATCAAAAATCCTGAAAAAGTGAAAAAGACATCTACCCCAAAGAATCCTCCAGGAAAGATCGTTTGAAAGAAGTGGTACAAAAGCACCAAAAGTAAACCTGTAATCCTAATCAAGGAAAACCATTTAATACGCATACGAGTCTATTCTCCATTAAATTAGGAAGCAAAACACCACCTAATTTCCATTCCATTATACTCCCTATTCTATCAAAAAAATAGGAAAAATCCTAAGAGAAAACTTAGGATTTCAGTATTCTATTTTTACACTTTAGAAATTGCGTCCTGACTTGCTGTAGCCATATTTTTCCACAAAATACTCACGAAATTCCAAGAGATTGTCATCCATGATGGCTTGACGGACCTGCTTCATCAGGTTGAGCAAGAAGTAAAGATTGTGATAGCTAGTCAAGCGGATACCAAAGGTTTCGTCAGCCTTGAGCAGGTGACGAAGGTAGGCGCGTATGTAGTTCTTACATGTGTAGCAATCACACTCAGGATCCAGTGGCGTAAAGTCTTCGGCGAATTGGGCATTTTTGACAACCAAACGACCTTGACTGGTCATACAAGTTCCGTTACGAGCGATACGAGTCGGTAAGACACAGTCAAACATATCCACACCACGAATAACCCCATCAATCAAGCTATCTGGCGCTCCCACACCCATCAAATAGCGAGGTTTATTTTCAGGAAGAAGTTGGGTTGTGAAGTCCAAGACTGCATTCATTTCTTCGTGGGTTTCTCCCACTGCCAAACCACCGATAGAGTAGCCTGGGAAATCCATGCTGACAAGGTCGTGAGCTGACTGACGGCGAAGGTCTTCAAATCCTGCCCCCTGCACAATCCCAAATAATCCTTGATCATGCGGACGACGGTGAGCCTTCAAACCACGCTCAGCCCAACGGCTGGTACGCTCGATTGATTTCTTAACGTAGTCGTAAGGTTGGTAAAACTGAGGACATTCATCAAAAGACATCATGATGTCTGAGCCTAGATTGTTCTGAATAGAAATAGCCTTTTCTGGCGATAGGAACATCTTGGAACCATTGAGATGGTTTTTAAAGGTTACCCCTTCTTCTGTGATATTTCGGCTATCTGCTAGGGAATAAACCTGAAAACCACCACTATCCGTTAAAATAGGCTGGTCCCAGTTCATGAACTTGTGGAGACCACCTGCGCGCGCGATGAGTTCATCTCCTGGACGGAGCCACAAGTGATAGGTGTTGGACAGAATAATCCCTGAACCCATCTTCTTCAACTCCTCTGGTGACTGGGTTTTTACAGTAGCTTGGGTCCCAACTGGCATAAACATAGGCGTTGGAAAGGTCCCGTGCGGGGTGATGATTTCTCCCAGACGAGCTCCCGTGTGTTTTTCTTTCTTAATCAAGCGGTATTTGATTGGTGAATCTGTCATTTTCTACCTCCGAAGCTGGGAAAAACAGTCCCAGTTCATACTTTGTGCCCAAAGGCATACTGTATGATTTTATCAAAAAATCTAGGAACTGTCACGAACTATGGTATAATGAAAGAATGAAATACCCAAAAATTGATTTAAAAACCATTCGTCTGCAGACTAGGCAATTTCAGGCTGAAAATCCCCGCCTCTTTCTCGTCTATCTCTTACCTAGCATACTGGTCATCTTATCAGGCTTTCTCAACCCCTTGGCTCGTCTCCAAGAAAGTGTTTTAGAGCAATCCTTTTTCAGCATGCTGGCACAAGTGCTCCAAGCCTATCTCTTCCCGCTAGTGGTTTCTTTTATGAGCACGATTTTTCTAGCTGGTGCTGCCTTTGCGACACTCCGACTCCTCAAAGATCCTGATACGGAACTCTCAGTAAAATCAAGCCTGACCCTCTTTGCTGAAGAGCGCTTCTCGCAAACCTTCCTAACCCTGCTCCTCAAACGTTTCTACCTCTTTTTATGGAGCATTCCAAACTTAGTAGGCGTTTATTTTCTTTTTTATAGCAATCTCTTGGCTCGGAGATTTGTCGCCCTACATCCTGAATTTCCAAAATTAGACCTCTCATCCGTTGAAACGGAGCAGTTCCTTCTGACCTTTGGGCTCTACTTTTTCGCGAGTCTCATCTTGATGATTGTGGGAAACATCCTCTACATTCCACAACATTATGCCTACTCGCAGGTAGAATTCCTCCTCTGCGACACTCTGGATTTAGGACATGCTAAACCCCGTCAAATCCTGAAAACTAGCCGTTTCTTGATGAAGGGTTACAAATTCCAGCGCTTTGTCCTCGACCTACAACTACTCCCTTGGTACTTCCTTAACTGGATCACCTTTGGAATTGCTAGCTTTTCACTCCTTCCCTATATCCAAAACAATCACATCTTCTTTTACAGAGCCCTACTAGCCCGTAAACGTCGAAATGGATAAGAACCTACAAAAACCAGCATCTTTCAGGACACTGGTTTTCTTATTTCAAAAGCAACATACTCAGCAGAGCCAAAATAGCGGGCCCACCTTGCTTTAGAAGAATCTTCTTATCTGCTGTTAGAGAACCGTAGGTCGCTGCACCAAGAACAAATAGAATAAAAATAGTCACAATTTCCAAGCTTTGCGAAAAATAAATTCCGTATAAGAGAAAGACACCCAGCAAAGCATTATAAATCCCTTGGTTTTTAAATAATGAACTCACTGAAGGACGAGCCAGTTCTTCCTTGTCCACATTAAACACTCGACTAGTAGTATCTGATTGCGTAGCCACACTTTCCAAATAAAAAATGTAAAAATGCTCCAAGGCAACGATAGTTGCTAAAACAATTGTAAAAATAGACATATTCTTCTCCTTAAATTTTTATCTCTTCTAAGCCAGATATCAACTTTTCTAACAAGCGACTGAACTCTTCTCGCTCTCCTTTTGTAAGTACACTCTCCATCTGATTTTTTACGTTTATATGTTGTTGAGGAGAGTTGGTTACTAGTTGTTCTCTCGCAAAGTCTGTGACTTCCACCAAAACCTCCCTCTGGTTTTCAGGATTCCGACGTCGATTAACCAAACCTCCCTTTTCCAAAATTTTAAAGTGCCGTGTCAAGGCAGCCTGATCAATCTTCAATCTATCCAGAACTGCTATTTGATTACACGGTGACTGATCGATTAAGAAACACAAGATTTGATAACGAGTCAGACTAATCCCCAATTGGCGTTCGAATAGTTGTGTCATAGACTGATCTGCCAACCGTAGCTGATACAGTAAATCATGGATTGCTACCATAAATCTTTCTCCTTTAAAGTTGATTCGTCAATGATGGACTTATCAAGTATAGTATAGACTAAAAAACAAATCAAGTAATATGCTTACATTCTCTTGAAATATTACTCACTTCCTCATATTTATCCCTTTTACCCTGAAGGAATGACACACAAAAAAGAAGAGGGAACTCAATTAGTTCCCAACTTCCATTTTAATGATTAATTCATTGATACGTGAACGTGGTCATAGTGGTTTTCAGTCACACTACCACGATCTGGCATTGGATTCCAAGTGTAGGCAGGTCCATATTTACTATCGTATGGAGCGTAGAAACGTTGTTTCCAGATGATGTAGTTGATACCACGGCTAGCCATATTTTGAACCGCGTATTCCGCGATTTGATCACCAAGTGCTGAACTCACTGGGACCATAAAGTCGATGGCCAATCCTTTACCATGGTCCCCACTGTCACCAGGACGGTAACCGCTAAAGGATGTAATTCCAAACAAATTGGCAATTTCTTCTTTAAAGGCTGCAGTTTGTGGTTGTAGACCAGCATTCTCAGACTTGGTTACAGCAAGTCCTGCATAATCAGGAACAGCTGGAGCCGAATAAGTTCTTGAAGCCGTTTGGCTTTGCTCTGCTTGATAAGTCAAAGTTGTAGTATCAGAATTTGTTGTTTCTTCTGCTGCACTTGTTCCTGTTGTATCAGCAGGCATTTCAGTTGCTGGAGCAGCTGCTACTGGTGCTTCTGCTGGAGTTGTTGCTGCTACTGGTGCTTCCGCTGGAGTCGTTTCAGCTGTTTCTTCAGCTACAGGTGTTTCTGTAGATGGTGTCTCCTCAGCAACTGTTGCTGTCTCAGAAACTTCTGAACTTGATGCCACTTCTGTTGGTTTTTCAGTCTCTGTTACAGTTGGAGCTTCCTCAATTGGTTGAGAAAGGTCTTCTACTTGAACTGTTTGTTCATCGACTGTCACTTGATTTTTCGTCAAATCAGCTGTCGCAGTCGTCGCTTCTTCACTAGCATCTGCTTGAGGAGTTTGGATTTCAACTTCCGTTACCTCTTCTTCCTCATTGACAGTTGTAGTGAGGACAGTATCTGGGAAAATCAAATCCATATTGGTGATTTTGTTCAAATTTGCAAGAACTGTGACATCTACACCCAAGGCTTCCGCAATGGTACTCAAGGTATCACCATACTGTACTGTATAGCTTGTTTTGTTGTCCGTTTTAGTCAAATCGTTTTGGATTTGCTCAACACTACGTGCAGTCCAAAGGACTTCTTCTGCTTGAGTTGCCAACACAGGTGCAAATGACAAGGCTACTGTTGAGGCTAAAATAATTCTTTTCTTCATTCGTTCCTATTCCTTTCAAATGAATACCTGTCTATCATATCACAAAAAAAGCAGAAAAAAAGCCCTCTCGGGCCTATTTAACAGAACTGTCTATTCCTTGTAACAAACTCGATTACTTGAAATAGTTTGTTAGCTTTCTGTCACAAAACTGACACAATTTTCTCGTCCCTTATCCTCAAAAATATAAGGAATAGCTGCTAGTGCTTGAATCCTGTGATTCACTTCATAAGAAGACTCTAAAAAGTTGATGCTTTGAAGGCCACTATTCTGGGCAAATTCCACATCCAAAGTCCGGTCCCCTATATAATAGGTATTATTAGGATCCAGCTGATACTTTTCTAGTAGATAGTTAGCCGCTTCTGGACTAGGCTTGCGCTCAAAACCACTCTGACTAGTTAGAATCTCTGTGAAATAGGACTCCAACCCCAAGTCTCTTAGAATAGCAAAAGCATTGTCCCCCTTATGAGTATAGACAAACTGCTGAATCCCTGCTTCGTCTGCCCAAGCTAGCACTTCACGCGCACCTGGCATCAAAACTACCTGAGCATTCTTCTCAGCCAGACTCTGGGCACGCACCTGATTGAGCACTTCCGCATCCAACTTTCTCTCTTCTGCCACTTGCTCCAGCAAATCCTGCACAGAAAACTTGAGGATAAACTCTCTCACTTTCTCCTTATCATAAGGAATAGCAAACTGACCAAAAGTCTCCTCAATCCCTGATAAAATCGCTTCGTAAGAGTCCAATAAAGTCCCGTCTAAATCCCAAATAAAAGCTGTTTCTTTCATCTCCTATCCTTTCAAGCTCATATAACGCTGGTAACGGTAACGTAGAAATAACCAGCGAAAACCATTATCCAAAAGTGTCCCTGCCCAAATACCTGGTAAGCCCCAACCAAGCACAAGCCCCATCAAATAAGCTGTCCCTATACGGATACACCACATCCCAATACTTGTCGCATAAAAGGGGAGGCGAGCATTTCCCAAGCCCTGCCAAACTGCCGTATAGATGACTGTCCCTGTCGCCATAGGAGTTCCTAGTAGAGAGAAAAGTGCCACCAAAACGCTCGCTTCGACTGCTACAGGATCGGTCGTATAGAGATGAGTCAGTGGTGTCCCTAAGGCATAGATACTGAGAGTTAAGGGCAACATGAGAAGCAGAGAAAGCCAAAAGGTTTGCTTACTCAAATCATCTACTCTTTCCCAGTTATTCTCTCCAACTGCTCGAGCTACCTGCATGACCGTTGCTGTAGCCACGCCAAAGGCAGGCATATAGTTAAACTGGGTCAAGACTTCTCCGACTGCATTCCCCGCTACTGCCTCCGTTCCAAAAGAGACGACCAAGGCAATGATCACTACATCTCCAGCCCGCATCATGAGACGTTCTCCTGCCGCTGGCAAAGCCAAGGTCAATAGTTCTTTATCTAAAGCAAAAGTCGGTTTCTCAAAAGGCAGCTTTAATTGCGACCACAAAATCACAAGACCGACTAAGCGAGACAAGATAGTCCCCCAAGCAACACCCGCTATACCCATATCAAGGACAAAAATAGCTAGACTTGAAAAAAGAATATTCAAGGCATTGGATAAAAGACTCACATAGAGGGGGAGACGCGGATTATGCGTTGCACGAATCAAGGCGCCTAGACTCGTCATCAAGCCCAAGAGAACAATCGATCCGCCTACCAAAGATAGGTAGAGTCCACCACTCTCGGCCACAGCCTGCTCAGTTCCCAAAAGTCCTATCATCTCTTGCCCAGCAAAGAGCGATAAGGCGCCTAAAAGTGCACTCAGCAATAGGGTTATCTTGAGAGCCTCTGTCACGTGATAAGCCAACTTAGACTGATCTTTCTGCCCCAAACTTTTTGAAATAACGCTGGAAATAGCAGCTCCCAGAGCGATAAAAATCGCCTGGTAAATGGTGATAATATTGCCAGCAACTGAAACACCCGAAATAGCTATCAGTCCCAAGTGAGCGACCAAGTAACTGTCCACCATTCCCATGAGCATTTGCAAAAAGTTTTCACCCATAGCTGGCAATGCAATATTAAGAATGTCTTTATTTTTCTTAAACAATCCTTCCTCCTGATGAAAAGAAACTCAGTTGGTTTCCCAACCGAGTTTACTCTCTCTGTCTTAAAGTCCTAGATAAGCCTCCACCGCTGCTTGCATATCAGCAGCCGCCACTGTTGTTTTATGACGAACCGGAGCTGTTTCAAGGCTATCAACCGCTGGTGGCACTGCCACTCCTGAAATGTCATGTAATTGAGCCAAGGCTTCAAAGTCTGTCAAGCCTGCTTTTCCTGTTACAGCTTCTACTGCAACCACTGGGAACTTGTATGGACTAGCTGTTGATGCAATCACTGTCTTAGTCGCATCACCAGTAGCCACTTTGTATTTTCTATACACTGCTGAGGCAACAGCTGTGTGTGGATCCTCGATGTAAGCATCTGTTTGATAAACACGTTTAATTTCTGTCGCAGTTTCTTCCTCAGTCGCATATTCAGCTGCAAAGAGTTCCAGAATCGCTGCATCAAAGTCTGTCAATTCATATTGTCCTTGTGTACTCAAGGCATTCATGAGTTCAGCCGTCTTAACCGCATCGTTCCCCAAAAGATGAAAAATCAAGCGCTCCAAGTTTGAAGACACTAGGATATCCATAGATGGGCTAGTTGTGACCTTAAACTCACGTTTCTTGTCATAGACACGTGTTTTAAAGAAGTCTGTCAAGACATTATTGTCATTTGAAGCACAGACTAATTTGCCGACTGGTAGGCCGATTTGTTTAGCATAAAAGGCAGCCAAGATATTACCGAAGTTTCCAGTTGGTACTGTGAAGTTGACTTTTTCACCAGCCACAATCTCACCAGCCTTGATCAACTGCGCATAGGCATAGACATAATAAACAACCTGTGGTACCAAACGACCAATATTCATAGAGTTAGCTGATGAAAACTGTAGCTTATTAGCAGCCAATTTTTCACGAAGTTCCACATCGTTAAACATGTGCTTCACGTTTGTTTGCGCATCGTCAAAGTTTCCATCGATGGCTACAACGTGGGTATTGTCTCCAGTTTGAGTGGTCATTTGCAACTCTTGCACCTTGCTGACACCGTCTTTTGGATAAAAAACGATAATCTCAGTACCAGGCACATCTGCAAAACCTGCCATAGCTGCTTTTCCGGTATCACCAGATGTCGCTGTCAAAATGACAATCTTGTTCTCCAAACCATGCTTTTTAGCCGCTGTTGTCATAAAGTATGGCAAGATGGACAAGGCCATATCCTTAAAGGCAATCGTTGAACCATGGAACAATTCCAAGTTGTATTGCCCATCCAGTTTCACCAGTGGCGCAATCGCTGGAGTATCAAACTTGCTATCGTAGGCATTGTTGATACAGTAGTCCAACTCCTCTGCAGTAAAGTCATCTAAAAATGCTGACAAAACTAACTTAGCAACTTCCTGGTAAGAAGCATCTTTCAATTTTTCAAAGTCCAAATCTACCTTTGGATAAGTAAGCGGTGTAAACAAACCACCATCCAACGCCAAACCTTGCAAAATAGCTTGGCTGGCAGTTACTGTATTGTTGGCATCACGCGTTGATTGATAAACTAATGTCATGAATCTCTATCCTTTATCTATAGTCTCTTCCATTATATCATGATTTTTCAGAAAATTCTCCCTTTATAAGAGAAATTATAGACCCAATTCTTTCTTCAAAGGCTCTAAGTAAATCATTTCTTGCTTGCCTCTCTTCTCCAGTCCTTCCTCAGCTAGGGTGAGTAAATCTTTAGAAAACTCGAGAACCGCAGCTTCTTCCTCATCTGTGAGTTTTTTCTTAGAAAATTGTCGCCTTAAAGACTTGTAATCACGACCAGCTGTGGTAAAAAACGGAGCCTTTTTCAAATAAGTTTCTAATTGGTCTAAATTAACCAACAATCCCAAGTGAAAGGCAGCAGAAGCAAAAGTCCTATCAAGCGGCTGAGTACACACACTACGAAACTCAACTGTTCCTCGAGTTGTTAAGTCTTGGTACTGGTAACTACGATGAGTTTGGAAATCCTCCTCCTGAGGATAGATCAATACTTCATCCCCATTAAGGGTAAATGCTTGGATTTCAGGTGTAGTCAAATAATCTCTAGCCTGAATCGGATAAAAATAATAGGTCTGCTCATCACGCTCCGCAGTAAAAATCGCAGAGTGATCCAGATAATCAAAAAAATCATCCTCATCTTTAAAGAGTCTAGCATTGACACCTACATTCTCTGGATAGATCCCATGCATAGATTTTTCCCAAAAAATATCTCTCGAAACTTTGGTATCCCAGTCTGCCTCCGAAAACACAGAATTGGCAAACAAATAGGCTTTTGCTGCTTCAATTTGTGTAAAAACATTGATAACACGCAGGTAGTTAGACTTTGAAACATCCAGTTGAACTTGGCTCCCACAGATAAAAGCGCCATATCGTGGATAATCGTGTAAATCCATACCTGGAAGAGTTCTGCTCAACTTCAAATAGTTCATTAACATCTGATAGCGGGGATAAGCCACTGGTTGATTCTCATTCTTCTCCCAGTAGGGATGGATTCCAGAACCAACTATGGCATGATTTGTTTCACCCAACTTTTTCTGAATCAGATCCATGTAGTCTCTAAAACGCTCCTCAACCTCTTGAATGGATTTAGCCCTACCAAAAGCAAACTCAACGGTCGTATAAGCAACTTCAAATAAGATTGTATCCTGACTGACCGGATCTAGTAACTGAATTGGATTTCCAAAATCATCAACTCTCTCAACTGTAAACTTCAGAACAGAAGATAAATACCGAAACAGTTCCTTAACAACCTCAATATCCGTAGTCTTACCCCCTAAATTGACAACAGGATACTCCAGCTCAACCCCAACAAATAAATCAGGCTTCTCTTTTACATTTTCTAAGTAGCGCTTCTTAAGCAAGTCAACCGAACGAGACATTAACCACCAAACTCTTTCATAATCTACATAAAATGTGAATAAGTAATATTATACCAAAAACACACTAAAAATGATTAGAATAAGAAGAAAAAGATAATTCATCAGTTATCTGTACTTAAAGAAAAATATCAAAATCTTCACTAAATCAAAAAACAAGGTCCGAAAACCTTGTCGTTATTACTATACCGGCGGCCGGGGTCGAACCGGCACGTCCTTGCGGACACTGGATTTTGAGTCCAGCGCGTCTGCCAATTCCGCCACGCCGGCAAATAGTAACTGGGGTAGCTGGATTCGAACCAACGCATGAGGGAGTCAAAGTCCCTTGCCTTACCGCTTGGCTATACCCCAATAATATAAAATAGGCGAGTGATGGGGATCGAACCCACGCATGCCAGAGCCACAATCTGGTGTGTTAACCACTTCACCACACCCGCCATAATTCTATAAACACGGGCAGTAGGAATTGAACCCACACTGAAGGTTTTGGAGACCTTAGTTCTACCTTTAAACTATGCCCGTAACTAAAGGAATGGAAGGGGAGGGATTCGAACCCCCGAACCCGAAGGAGCGGATTTACAGTCCGCCGCGTTTAGCCTCTTCGCTACCCTTCCTAGTCATAAGTATATGGCGCGAGACGGAATCGAACCGCCGACACATGGAGCTTCAATCCATTGCTCTACCAACTGAGCTACCGAGCCAAATTGCGGGAGCAGGATTTGAACCTACGACCTTCGGGTTATGAGCCCGACGAGCTACCGAGCTGCTCCATCCCGCGTTAATAATAAAAAGGAGGATGTGGGATTCGAACCCACGCACGCTTTTACACGCCTGACGGTTTTCAAGACCGTTCCCTTCAGCCAGACTTGGGTAATCCTCCAAAAATAGTCCGTACGGGATTCGAACCCGTGTTACCGCCGTGAAAAGGCGGTGTCTTAACCCCTTGACCAACGGACCATATTCATAAATGGGCACGAGTGGACTCGAACCACCGACCTCACGCTTATCAGGCGTGCGCTCTAACCACCTGAGCTACGCGCCCAAGTTAAAAACTTGGTAATTTGAACAAAGTTCAAAGCGGGTGACGAGAATCGAACTCGCGACAACAGCTTGGAAGGCTGTAGTTTTACCACTAAACTACACCCGCTAAAATGGGAGTTAACGGGATCGAACCGCTGACCCTCTGCTTGTAAGGCAGATGCTCTCCCAGCTGAGCTAAACTCCCAAAAAGGAAGCCTCTAAACTTCCTATTCTGCTAAGCGACTTCCATATCTCACAGGGGGCAACCCCCAACTACTTCCGGCGTTCTAGGGCTTAACTGCTGTGTTCGGCATGGGTACAGGTGTATC
>NZ_NCVA01000031.1:0-18992 GCF_002096685.1 Streptococcus oralis subsp. dentisani
TGAATTCTGGAACTTCGTTTACTGCTGCTTCTACAAAGTTAGCACCCCCTTTGAATTCTGGAACTTCATTGACTGCTGCTTCTACAAAGTTAGCACCTCCTTTGAATTCTGGAACTTCATTGACTGCTGCTTCTACAAAGTTAGCACCTCCTTTGAATTCTGGAACTTCATTGACTGCTGCTTCTACAAAGTTAGCATCTCCTTTGAATTCTGGAACTTCATTGACTGGAGCTGGCTCCTCGCCTTTACTACTTGAAATAGATGCTTTCACTCCTACTTCAACAATGCGATCCTGAGCCTTTCTTTCTTCAGAATGAACAAGACTTCTAGTAGTACCCAAAACTTGAATATAGTCAACTTTTTCTCCATCTTGTCCTTCAGAAACGATACGACGTTGACCTTGAGCAAGTTCAGGGTTTTCACGAATAACTTCTTTAAACGGAAGCGGAGTCTTTTCAATTTCCAAACTTGGAGTTTCTGCTACTAAGTTCTTAACGCCTTCTGTTGGTGTTGTTTGGAAGGTAGACTTAAAGTGTAAACGATATTCTTTCACCAGATTTCCATCTTTGGAAACAAGACGAACCAGTGTTGGAAGATTGGCATTTCCAGAATCCACAACTGTAACTACTCCATGTCCACTAGTTGTTGCAGTGACTTTTGGTTTTGAACCCATTGTTGTTAGAGTGTAATCTGTCACATTTGGATCAAAGTTTTTCAATGCTTTTCCGTCGATCGAAATAGTCGCTGATGGTGTTTCCACTTCTGATCCCTTGCCTGCAGAGTAGGCTGTAAATTCTACAAGTGCAAGACCATTGGTGGTAGCCTTACGAGTCATGCGCGCACGAATAGCTGTCGTTTGAACCGGTTCAAAGTTAAACTCGATTGGTTTACCAGCTACTAATTCTCCAGAAGCTTTGTAAGAAATTGGTGCCCAATTTTCTGCCTTGTTAAATGGATGATCGGCATTTTCTTCGTAACGAGAAATCGTACTTGGTTCTGTAAAAGCAGGACCAATATATCTTTCTAGAACCATTTTCTCTGGAGCATCTGTGCCACTATCTTTAAAGAACTGAATGGCTACTTTCCCAATAGATTGAGAAGCAATTTTTCCATCCTTCTTAAAGAGTAATCCAACAGAAGTTTCTTGATTTTTCGGAGTACGAGACCAGTTTGTCCAACGTCCATCTTCATTGTATTTTCCATCATTGATATAGAAAATTCGATCATGTGAAGCTGCTTGAGTATCGTTCGTTGTCGAAGCAAAGGCTTTAGAATCAGTTTCATTGTTGCTTGGATTTTCTGAAATGACTTGATTGCCTTTAGAAACAACTGTCACCTGCATTTTAGTCGTTAGATTTGTACCAATGACATGACCGGTAACTTCAAATGTTCCCTCATGCTCTGTCGCATGTTCAGGAATAGCATCCCACTTCACTGCAAGTTTATCTGTAGTCCAATTAGTTGAAGTTGGATAATAAACACTTACTTCTGAAGGAAGTTGAAGATTGTCTCCAACATTCAAGATTTTAGCACTGTTTTCTGCAGCAAGAGGTTGACTAGTTTCTCTCTCATCATTGCGGAAAATTCGATATTCTTTCAACACCGTACCATCTTCTGCTTTCAAGATGAGACGTGTTGCACCTTTTGGACTTGTTGCAGGAACAACTGTTACCAAACCATTATTGCTAGCTGTTGCTGTGATTTCTTTGCTAGATTGAGGAATATAGTAATCTGTCTTAGATGGATTAAAATGTTCAAGATCCTTGCCATCTACCTTGATAGAAATCTCTGAACTTGTTTCACTTAAGACCTTGTTTCCAAGCACAGTTAGCTCTGTCAGACCAACACCTGATGTTCCATCTGCTTTCTTCATACGAATACGAACAGCGTAGGTTTCGACCTTGTCAAATGTGAAGTGATTGGTTTGAGTTGCAGACAGCTGACTTGGAGCATGTAAGTTTTCAACTGCTTTCCAATTGTCTGGATTATTAAATGGATGATTGCTATCTCGTTGCGCATGACTGACATCACTTGGTAAATCTGGAATTTCTTTACCTACATAATATTCAACTACATATTCTTTTGGAAGACCAATTGCTCCATCAGTATAGAAATCAACCGACAAATTGTTGACAAAACGCTTCGTCAAGTCTCCTGAATTACCAAATAAGATAGAAGCCCAGTCATTATCAGTATTTGTTCTCCAAGTAGTCCATCTATTTTTAGCATCTGATGGCGTTCTTGATACAGTCAAATCGTTCAAGGTGTTGGCTGTGTCATCTCCTCCTGTATTGGATACAATGGCAGCTGGTAATTGTGAACCTGTCCATTGTTTAGAGATATTATTTCCAGCAACCACTTGACTAGACACTCGAACATGAGCTTTAGTTGTCAGATTGCTACCTACTAAACGACCATTGATTTCATAGACCCCTTCAATTTGACTAAAGTTGGCTGGAACCTGATCCCAAACAACATCTTTGTAGATAGTTGTTCCGTTAGAATGGTAAGCCCGGACATTAGCTGGCAATTGAACCGTCTCACCCTTAGGTACTGTGAGACTGATTTCCTCTGCAACTTGCAATCCTTCAACCGTTACAGTCGCTTTAGCTTCAATATCTGTGCCTTTCACATGTCCTTTAAGCGTAAAGCTATGATAGTGCCCCAACTCTTTTTCATCTACCTTATCCCAAGCTACAGATACTTTGCGTGGCAAGCCCTTATCAAATTCTGCTCCAACTTCTTTAGGTAGATTCGGTTGCTGATTGATATCTGTAGAAACAAACACAGGATGAAGTTTCACAATCTTCTTGCTGACTTTATTTTCTTTAATCACCACTTCAGTGGTTACAGATTCTGTTTTCTCTGTTTGATTATCGATTCGAGGTGTCAAAGTCACTCTTCCCTTAGTATAGAGCAATAGATTCTGACCATTCACCTCAAGATGTCCCCCATCAGATGATTTAGCTTCTAAGTGAATATCTGAAGCCGAAAACTCTGTTTGTGAACCATCCTCATAACGACCAATGACGTGATAAGTTAATACTTGATCTTCAGTGGCAGTTTCTTTTCCTTCTACAACCACTTCCAAACGTTTCAAAGCAGGAGCTTCCTTCACAAACTGAATTAAGTAAGTTTGAACCAAGTCACCCTTTTGGTCACTCAAGAAGACAGAAGCCTGATAACCATTATCAGCAGAAGCTTGCTGAACAGTTACTTGATATCCGGTAGTCTGAGCTCCAACACTTGGAATAGTTGCAGTGTAAGGAAGGGATACACGGTAATAGGTCTTGCCAGACTCAAAATTCTCAAGAGCTTTATCCCCAACAGTAAGTCCTGTAATGCTACTTGTTGTTTCCTTACTACTTGCGATAAAGGTTGCAGTCACTTCACGGTCGTCATCTACCAATTTACCAGTAGCCTCCGTACGTCCACCTTCCTTGTTCAAAGCAGCAGGGTCTTTCAAGGTCCAAGAAACAACATCAGTATCAATCAAGCTACCATCTGTCAGAACAGCTGTGACCGTTTTATCCAAATCAGCCGCATTCGTTCCAACTGGGACTGTAGCAACTTTTGGTAACCATCTATCTAAAGCAATCACTTTAACAAGTGCCTCAGCTTTAGTTTCCAAACCTTCTACACGTCCAGATACTTTTTTCTCACCTGCGCTTGTAAGCAAGTCAGATGGCATTTCCCAAGTTACAGTCTTTTCCTCAACACTACCGTCACTATAAATAGCTGTTACTGTTTGAGGTAATTCAGGATTTGTCGTCACATCAGTTGTTGCTTTTACAGGAGCAAAGGCTACAAAGTGACGATTTTCTTTCTTACCAGACACCGTTGCGACCGTTGCGCTATCAGATGTCAAACCAGCAGAATCTGCATAAAGAGTAAATTTACCTTCTTTTTCTGTTGATTTTACAATGACAACCCCTTTACCATTGAAAGCACGTCTTTGCCATGTTCCATCTGCTTGAGCTTTGTAGCGTTCACGACTAGCTTGTTCTCCATTATCCACACCAACGATTTGTCCCTGACCATGAAGATTGAAATGAACAAGATTGTTAGCTGTAGGAACCACATTACCATCGCCATCAACAATTTCATAATGGATATAGGATAGGTCCTTTCCATCTGCAGTGATAACATGCTCTTCTTTAGTCAGACGAACTCTTGCTGGTTCCCCAGCAGTTGTCACACTATCACGCGCAATTTCGTTGCCATTTTCATCTCGAGCAATCGCAGTCAGTGTGCCTGGTTGGTATTTCACAAGCCACTCAAGATACAATTCACTTGGTTTAGCTCCCTCATGATATGGACGTCCATCTTCTGTCCTTTTCTTAGTAAATTCCTTTTTACCAAGCGACTCTCCATTTAAGAACAATTCGACGCTTGCAGCATTTGAGAAGGTACGAACCGGAACCTTTCCATCAATCAGCATCTTGCGATCCTTAAGGGTCTCTTCAGTCCAGTTCCAATGTGGTAAAATGCGAACAGTTGGCTTTTCTTTAGCACTATACCATTCACTACGGTAAAGGTAGAAATCATTCTTTGGTAAACCAGCTGTATCAATAATACCAAAGTAAGAGCTCTTGACAGGTGTACTATCTTGGTTATGCCATGGAGTCGGTTCTCCAATATAGTCAATTCCTGTCCAGATAAATTGTCCAGCATAGCCAGCACGATCACGGTCAAAAGTCCATGATTCAGTAGCTGTTCTTCCCCATCCAACACGGTCATTACCATAGTCAGATTGTTCATAGTGACGATTTGGACGATTGTCATGTCCAAGGATTTGAGCAGGGTTATAATAAGAATCACGCGTCCTAGTAGCTGAAGAAGTTTCAGAACCATAAATGAGCCAGTCTGGATGCGCTCTACGAACAGCATCATAATTACGTTCACCATAGTTCATACCGACAGCATCCATAATTTCTGCGAGTTTCAAGAAATCACCTGTCGCCGCACGACTAAATTTGTTTTCCCCCATGGTTACATAACGCTCAGTATCAATCGCTTTGATAACTGCCTTCAAGCGTTTAGCAGTTTCGATAGAACGAGGACTACCATTTGCCTCCTCTACCTCATTTCCAAGAGACCACATGACGATAGACGGATTGTTCTTATCACGTTCTACCATTGTTCTGAGATCAAAATCAGACCACTTCTCACCCTTCTTAGCCTCCGGATGAGTTGCATCTTGATCAAAGAACCGTCCATAGTCGTAAGTCTTCTTGCCACCATACCAAGTATCAAAAGCTTCCTCTTGAACCAAAAGACCTAAACTAGCTGCAGCATCAAGTAACTGAGGACTCGCTGGATTGTGGGTTGTTCGAATAGAGTTAACCCCCATATCTTTCAAGAGTTTTAATTTACGATAGGTAGCCTTATAATTCTCTTCTGCCCCCAAGGATCCATTGTCATGGTGAATACTTACTCCGTGGAATTTCATGCGTTCACCATTCAGAGAGAAACCTTCCTTAGCAGTCCAATTGAAATAACGGTAACCAAATGTATCTTCTGTTACATCAACTAGTTGACCTTCTTTATAAACCTTTGTTTTCAACACATACAGTTGAGGATGATAACTTTTTGTCGTCCAAAGAGTTGGTTTATTAACTAGGATTGTTTGTCTGAAATCTGCAGTTTCATTTTCTGCTAAATTCTTCGTTTCAGAGCGGACTAATTCTGAAACAACCTTACCTTCCTTAGTAAAAATTTGTTGTTCCACAAAGACTTTAGCAGCCTTCTTATCCGTATTTTTAATCTTACTTTGAACCTGTGTTTCAACATTCCCTTCTTTTTGCTCAGCAAGTTTTGGAGTAGTGATATGATTACCATTTTCTGCAACATGGACTTTATCACGATAACTAAGGGTTACATCACGATAAATCCCACTTCCTGAATACCAACGACTACTTGGTTGCTTATTGGTCACTTGAACAGTAATTGAATTTTCACTACCATCCTTGTTTAAAAATTCTGTGATATCATATGAAAAATGATTATAGCCACTTGGATAATGTCCGACAAATTTACCATTTACATAGACCTTTGAATCCATGTAAACCCCATCAAAATTGATACGAACATCCTTATTCTTGTCTGCTTCGTCTAATGTGAAAGTCTTACGATACCAAGCTGTTCCACCATTTAACTGCCCACCTTCATTACGAGCGGGAGACTTGTGATCAAAGTCAAAATAAATACTCCAATCATGAGGAAGATTCAATTTAGACCAATCATGAACATCCACATCTTTTTTTGAAAAATCTCCTTGGGCATTTAGTTTAAAATACCAATCTTTATTAAAATCTTGTTTTCGTTCCGATAATAGCTGTTTTTCCTTTTCAACTTCGGCTTTGTTTGACTCCCTAGACAGCACTTGCGATTTTTCAGAAGAAGGTTTAATCTCTGTGTCTGCTTTCACTTGGTCCTTTTCAGAAGTTTTTTTAGAATCCTCTTTCACTTCTGTTCCAGCTGTTACTTCAGATTCAACAGGCTTTGGATTTGCCTCTTCAGATTTCTGTTTGTTATCAGCCTTGTTTCCTTCTTCTACTTTATTTGGAGTTTCCCCTTTAGGACTAACCAATTCACGACTACTCTCGTTAGTAGGTGTAGTAGGTTCTGTATCCTTAGTCACTTTGTCTTCTGCCGATTCAGCTTTTGGTTTTACAAACTCACGCCCACCATTCTCATCAGCCTTTGCAATAGCAGCTGCCACATCATCGGGAAGCTTATCTAAAGGTTGAGCTTGATGAACAGTTGTTTCTTCTGTTTTAGCATTGGATGAAGCCACCTCCTCAGCTTGTACAGCAGAAATACCAAATATACTAGCCCCAATCATTACAGATGCCGCACCTATTGCAAATTTACGAATGCTATAATGACAACGTTTATCAAAAAGTCTTTTGTTCATTAAAATCCTCATTTCTTTTTCTTGATACAAAGTAAGCGTTTACTTTATTTTAAAAAATAACCTCCTTCTGAATACACAAACAAGTACCAAGTTTTATAATATGTTTTATATATTAAATATATCAAAACGCACCTTAAATTGCAATTATTTTCCATTAATTTAACCCAATAAAATGATATATAAGAAGGGGGTCATTTAAAAGGAATAGTTGCAATGAAAATAGCTTTCGGTTCTAGACTCTTTCTACTACAAATTGAATTCCATTAATATCTTTTTCAAACTTCAAATTTATAGTTTATAGACTGCATTACTCTACATAAAAAGAAGGCGAACCTTGTTCTACCTCCTTCTACACTATTTTCCCTTAAATTCCGCAAAAGTCTGTAAGATTTTGGCTGCTACTGCTGGAGAAGGAGCTCCTTTTAGCTCTAACGTTTCATCTGCATATGGAGTAAGGCCAGCAAAGTCTCCTATCTGAACTGAATAAAGAGATGTCTTAAACAGTTCAATATCGTTTTGATCATTTCCAAAGGCGATGAAGTTTTCCCCACATAACGTTTCAACTGTTGTAGCCTTGTGAGTATCTAAGGGGTTGACATAAAGACACTTTTCATGCGCATGATAAGACAGATGAGCCTGCCCCAGTCTTTCTAACTGACCAAGCAGATCATCAAGCAAATCCTCGTGGTCGCCCATATAAACGACTATCTTAATCGGAGTCCCTAAGTCCTCGAGTTTCTGATGGCGAGCTACCTTTAGGGGGTCCACACTGGAGAAAAATGGAATCTTCTCCACAATCTGACCACTATAGTCAAAGCAATCATCTACAAAGAAAGGGAGATTATAAGTCTGGCAATAATCCACTAGCGCCTGATAAACTTTAGCATCGAGATTCCTTTCGAAGATAGCCTTCCCCAGATGATAGGCTACGCCTCCATTCAACCCTATGACCAAGCGCTGACTGAGTTCGGAACCTAATAAACCCAAACAATCCCGATAAGAGCGAGCTGAGGCAAACACAAGCTCATGACCATAATCTTCAGCCTTTAAAAGAACCTGCTGAATCTCCTCATCTATGGTCATGTAGTCAAAAGATAGCGTTCCATCCAGGTCAAATACGAATTTCATCTTTCTAGTCCTTGTTTAGTGTTCGAAGCGCTGCCTGATAGGTTTGCTCCATTAGCATGGTAATCGTCATAGGACCAACTCCACCCGGTACAGGTGTGATGTGGCTAGCAAGTGGTGCAACAGCATCATAATCAACATCTCCACAAAGCTTGCCATTTTCATCTCGGTTCATCCCAACGTCAATGACAACCGCTCCCGGTTTGACAAAGTCAGCAGTCACAAACTTAGCGCGACCGATTGCAACTACAAGAATATCTGCCTTAGCAGCTACCTTGGCAAGATGATGGGTGCGTGAGTGAGTCAAAGTCACAGTCGCATTCTTGGCTAAAAGAAGCTGAGCCATTGGTTTCCCAACGATATTTGAACGACCGATGACAACTGCATTTTTACCTTCTAGATCAATCCCATATTCATGAAACATCTCCATAATTCCTGCAGGAGTTGAAGGAATCATAACTGGATGACCAGACCAAAGGCGTCCCATGTTTAGCGGATGGAAACCATCCACGTCTTTTTCGGGGTCAATGGCTAATAAAACTGCCTCTTCGTCAATATGTTTAGGTAAAGGCAACTGGACCAAAATCCCATGCCAAGCTGGATCTTGATTGTATTTAGCAATCAAGTCTAACAATTCTGCTTGGGTAATAGTTTCAGGAACACGCACTACTTCACTACGGAAGCCAGCAGCAAGAGCTGACCGTTCTTTGTTACGAACGTAGACTTGGCTGGCTGGATTGTCCCCCACCAAAATCACCACCAATCCTGGAACTAGACCTGTTTCTTCTTTTAGTTTAGCAGTTTTTTCAGCCAGCTGTCCTTGTAACTTAGCTGCTAGAGCCTTCCCATCAATAATCTGCGTCATATCTCTTCTCTCTTCTATCAAATATCCTCTATTATAACAAAAAATGACTTGCCATTCTAACACTTCTTGACTAATGGACCTTATAGTCAAAAACTATAAGAAAAAGCTCTTAGCGAGCTTTTAGGCCTAATTATATTGGATTAATCTATCATGTTTTCTTTTTTACTTTTGGAGTCGGCAAGACTTCGTACATATCCTTGATTAGTTTCGCTATAAATGACTTATCTTCAAGGTCTTCTAGTAAAATCATCTCCTTGGCTCCTTCATAAGGACGTTCAAGCCTAGTCTGTCCCAGTTGATCCATGACCACCTTCACAGGCTTCAGTAACAGACGATTATCATAGATTCCCCCAATAACCTTCCCACGATAATAAAGGATATACTCTCCCATCATAGGACGATAACTCATCTCCTCTAACTCCGAAAACTGATCGAGAATGAAGGCTAAATATTCCTTACTGGATGCCATGATTTCTACTCCACTTCTTCTAAAAATGAGGTCTTACAAAACCTTACTCAAAAAATCCTTGGTCCGTTGTTCTTGGGTTTGGTCAAAAATTTCCTCTGGAGTTCCGTCTTCGACAACAACACCATCTGCCATGAAGATAACACGGTCTGCTACCTCGCGAGCAAAGCCCATTTCATGAGTCACAATCACCATGGTCATCCCTGACTTGGCAAGGTCTTGCATAACAGCTAGAACTTCTCCAACCATCTCAGGGTCCAAGGCTGAAGTCGGTTCATCAAAGAGTAAAACATCTGGTTCCATGGCCAAACCACGTGCAATGGCAATCCGTTGTTGCTGGCCACCTGATAAACTCTGCGGATAGGCTGTCGCCTTATCTGGCAAGCCAACTTTTTCTAATAGTTCCTGCGCTCTCTTCTCCGCAACTTCCTTGCTTTCACCTTTGGTTTTAATCGGGGACAAAGTAATATTTTCCATGACCGTCATATTAGGAAAGAGGTTGAATTGTTGGAATACCATGCCCATCTTTTCACGCATGGCAAAAAGGTCATTCTTCTTATCCGTAATATCGACACCTTCAAAGATAACCTTGCCTTTACTTGCTTCTTCGAGCAGATTCATCGAACGAAGGAGGGTTGATTTCCCGCTACCTGACGGACCGATAATTACCACAACTTCTCCTCGTTTAATCTCAAGGTTGATCCCTTTTAAAACTTCGTTTTTCCCAAAAGACTTATGTAGTTCTTCAATTTTAATCAAGGTTTCTGTCATTATTTCTTGTCTCCTTGTCCAATGTAATTTTCAAATGCCTTCAAAGCCACTGTCAAAACAGAGGTCATAACCAAGTAGTAAAAGGCAGCAAATAAAAGAGGAGTCAACGGTAAATAAGTTGTAGTTGCTACTGTCGTTGCACCATTCCACAACTCCATCACCCCAATCGCTGACAAGAGGGAACTATCCTTGATAATGGTGATAAATTCATTTCCCAATGCTGGCAGAATATTCTTAATTGCCTGTGGCAAAATAACATAACGCATGGCATTTTTGGGACGAATACCTAAGGAATAAGCTGCCTCTAACTGCCCTTTAGGAACCGCATTAATCCCCGCACGAACAGTTTCCGAAACGTAAGCTCCACTATTCATAGAAATAATCAGAATACCAGGAATCAAACGAGAAAGATCAACTCCTAAAATTCCCACTTGGATAGTCGGAGCATTGATATGCATAAGAGCAAAGGCAATCATGATCTGAACCATCATTGGAGTACCACGGAAAATCCAAACATATACATTTGCAAACCAAACGAGTGGTTTGAAGCGTGACCGCTGAGTAAAGGCCAGCAACACACCTATAATGGTTCCTAAACAGACAACAAGGATGGAAATCAATACGGTAATCAGAGCACCATAGTTAAAATATGGTAAATACTTTGGTAAAAAAGAAAAATTCATATTCAATCAACTTTCTATGTACTAGATTGTATGATTATAACATGAATTGAATTAAAATGCAATCCTTTTTCTCTGATTTTGACAATAAACTTGATAGAATAGAGAAATAGAGAGAAATCACAGTTTTTTTCTAGTCAACTACCTCTTGTTTATGGTAAAATAGAAACGATAAGAAATGGAGGAGAATCATAATGGAATCACATTTGGTTAGAATCATCAACCGCCTAGAAGCTATGACAAAAGATGGCGGAAATCTAAAACGTAATTTTGAACGTGAGGGTGTTGTTGTTGCAGAAGTTACCTACAGCCACGACGAAGAAAATGGATCACTCTTCACCCTTCGCGATGTTGAAGCACGTGAAACCTATACCTTTGATAGTATTGACTTGATTGCAATGGAGATCTACGAACTCCTTTACTAATAAAAAATCAGTAGGGAAAACCTGACTGATGAACGAGAATCCTTTTTGTCCCCGCAAATGGGATTTTTTCTTGCCCTCAATGTCGCTTGATTCTCCTTGAATTCTTCTTTTAAAAACGAACACTTCCCAATCTTTTTACTTGCTTTACACCTTAATCATGCTATAATGGGAGTATAAAAATTTGACTATTTTTGACCTTTTTATTAAGCCAAGAATAAGAATGAAATGAGGTAGATGTATGCTCTGTCAAAACTGTAAAATAAACGACTCAACAATTCATCTGTATACCAATATTAATGGACAGCAAAAGCAAATTGATCTCTGTCAAAATTGCTATAAAATTATCAAAACGGACCCAAACAATACCCTCTTTAAAGGAATGACTGACTTAAACAATCGTGACTTTGATCCTTTTGGAGACTTTTTCAATGATTTGAACAATTTCAGACCTTCTTCCAATAACGTTCCTCCAACTCAATCAGGTGGAGGATATGGAGGAAATGGGGATTACGGACCTCAAAACCGTGGCCCACTTCAAACACCTCCTAACCAAGAAAGAGGTCTCCTAGAGGAATATGGTATCAACATAACCGAGATTGCCCGTCGAGGAGATATTGATCCTGTTATTGGTCGAGATGAGGAGATTATCCGCGTTATCGAAATCCTCAACCGTCGAACCAAGAACAATCCAGTCCTTATCGGTGAACCTGGTGTTGGTAAAACAGCCGTTGTTGAAGGTCTAGCCCAAAAAATCGTTGATGGTGATGTTCCCCATAAACTCCAAGGTAAGCAAGTCATCCGTTTGGATGTGGTCAGCTTAGTTCAAGGAACGGGTATTCGAGGCCAATTTGAAGAGCGTATGCAAAAGCTCATGGAAGAGATACGCAAACGTGAGGATATCATTCTCTTTATCGATGAAATCCATGAAATTGTCGGTGCAGGATCTGCTGGCGATGGTAATATGGATGCAGGAAATATCCTGAAACCAGCCCTTGCCCGTGGTGAATTGCAATTGGTCGGTGCTACTACTCTCAATGAATACCGCATCATTGAAAAAGATGCTGCTTTGGAGCGTCGTATGCAGCCTGTCAAGGTAGATGAACCAACTGTCGAAGAAACAATTATCATCCTCAAAGGAGTTCAAAAAAAATACGAAGACTACCATCACGTCAAGTATACTGATGCTGCTATCGAAGCTGCTGCGAATCTTTCCAATCGCTATATCCAAGACCGCTTCTTGCCAGACAAGGCTATTGACCTGTTAGATGAGGCTGGTTCTAAGATGAATCTGACCCTGAACTTTGTGGATCCCAAAGTGATTGATCAGCGTTTAATTGAGGCTGAGAATCTCAAGGCTCAGGCTACACGAGAGGAAGACTTTGAAAAAGCTGCCTATTTCCGCGATCAGATTGCCAAGTACAAGGAAATGCAAAAAAACAAGGTGACCGATCAGGATACTCCTATCATCAGTGAGAAAACTATTGAGCATATCATTGAGCAGAAAACTAATATCCCTGTTGGGGAGCTAAAAGAAAAAGAACAGTCTCAGCTTATCCATCTAGCAGACGACCTCAAGGCTCATGTCATTGGCCAAGACGAGGCTGTCGATAAGATTGCTAAAGCCATCCGTCGTAATCGTGTTGGACTTGGTACTCCAAATCGTCCAATCGGTAGTTTCCTCTTTGTCGGACCAACTGGAGTCGGTAAGACAGAACTTTCCAAACAACTAGCCATTGAACTTTTTGGTTCTGCTGATAGCATGATTCGCTTTGATATGAGTGAATACATGGAAAAACACAGTGTGGCTAAATTGGTCGGAGCTCCTCCAGGCTATGTCGGCTACGATGAAGCGGGGCAATTAACAGAAAAAGTTCGTCGCAATCCCTACTCTCTCATCCTTCTCGATGAAGTGGAAAAAGCTCACCCAGATGTCATGCACATGTTCCTTCAAGTCTTAGACGATGGTCGTTTGACAGATGGGCAAGGACGGACAGTTAGCTTTAAAGATGCTATCATTATCATGACTTCAAATGCCGGTACTGGTAAAGCCGAAGCCAGTGTTGGTTTTGGAGCTGCTCGTGAGGGTCGAACCAACTCTGTCCTCGGTGAACTTGGCAATTTCTTTAGCCCAGAATTTATGAACCGTTTTGATGGCATCATCGAGTTCAAAGCTCTCAGCAAGGGCAACCTTCTCCAAATCGTCGAACTCATGCTAGCAGATGTCAACAAACGCCTTTCTAGCAACAATATCCACCTCGAAGTGACAGACAAAGTCAAAGAAAAGTTGGTTGACTTGGGATATGATCCAAAAATGGGAGCACGCCCACTCCGTCGTACCATTCAAGACCATATTGAGGATGCTATCACAGACTACTACCTTGAAAATCCAAGCGAAAAAGACCTCAAGGCAGTCATGACAAGCAATGGCAAGATTCAAATCAAATCTGCCAAAAAAACTGAAAAAACAGAAGAGATTGCTTCTGAAAAAGAAGATTAGAACGATCTAACAGGTGCAGGAAGTCTATCATTTCTGCACCTTTTTTACTAAAATAACTGTAAATTCTTGACAGCTTGCCCCCTCGTCCATTATGATAATAATAAAGATACTAGAGAATGAGGAAAGTTCAATGGCAAACCCAACCTTTGGTGAAAAAAAAGAGAATATGACCTACCAGCCCCGCTATGGTGTGTACGCAGTTATTCCTGATGCAGAAAAAAAACAAATTGTCTTAGTTCAAGCTCCCAATGGTGCTTGGTTCTTGCCAGGTGGAGAGATTGAAGCGGGCGAAGACCATCAAGAAGCACTAAAGAGAGAACTAATTGAAGAACTAGGCTTTACAGCTGAAATCGGAAACTATTTCGGACAAGCTGATGAGTATTTTTACTCTCGTCACCGAGACACCTACTACTACAATCCAGCTTATCTCTACGAAGCCATTTCTTTCCAAGAAGTACAAAAACCTTTGGAAGACTTTAATCATATTGCTTGGTTTCCTATTGACGAGGCAATAGAAAAACTCAAACGCGGTAGCCACAAATGGGGGATTGAAGCTTGGAAAATCCAGCATGGAATTGACTAAAATACACGATTTTATCCAAAAAGTGTTATAATAGAGTTAGAAAATCGGAGGAACTATTATGAAGCTTATCAACACGACTAATTCACACTCGCAACTTGTTAAAAGCCAATTAGAAAGTACTGACGCAACTCTTGTTGAGGTCTATTCCGCAGGAAACACAGATGTGATTTTCACTCAAGCTCCGCTTCACTATGAAATCCTCATTTCGAACAAACACCGTGCTATTCGTGAACCCGAAATTGAAACCATCCAAGACTTCTTCTTGAAACGTAAAATCGACAAAGAAAGTATCGATGAAGCAAATATCAAAACCCTCTATTCGGATAAATTGATTGAGATCTCAATCCCTATAAAATAAGAAGACCAGCTTTTAAGCTGGTTTTCACTTGCAAAAAAGATTGGTAGTTGTGTACTACCAATCTTTTTTATTTTATTTCACAGCTTCTTTCAAAGCCTCTACCTTGTCCAAACGTTCCCATGGAAGGTCAATATCTGTACGTCCCATGTGTCCATAAGCCGCTGTTTGACGGTAAATTGGACGTTTAAGATCCAGCATTTGGATAATTCCTGCAGGGCGAAGATCAAAGGTTTGACGCGCTGCTTTTTCAAGTTTGTTTTCAGCTACTGTTCCTGTACCGAAAGTATCGATACGAACAGAAACAGGCTGTGCCACACCGATGGCATAGGCCAATTGCACTTCTACTTTCTTAGCAAGACCTGCTGCCACGATATTCTTGGCAATGTAGCGAGCTGCATATGACGCAGAACGATCCACCTTAGTCGCATCCTTACCAGAGAAGGCACCGCCACCATGACGAGAATAGCCGCCATAGGTATCCACGATGATCTTACGACCAGTCAAACCTGAGTCTCCTTGAGGTCCACCGATTACAAAGCGGCCAGTCGGATTGATGAAGAATTTTGTTTGCTCATCCAAGTAAGAAGCTGGAATAACTTCTTTGATAACCTTGTTAATCACATCTTGATGGATTTGTTCATTAGTAGCTTCTGGATCGTGCTGAGTTGAAATAACGACTGTGTCCACACGTACTGGACGATCATTTTCATCGTACTCAACTGTAACTTGTGATTTGGCATCTGGACGAAGATAACTGATTTTACCAGACTTACGAAGTTCTGCCAAACGACGAACCAACTTGTGGCTGAGTGAGATTGGCAATGGCATGAGTTCTTCTGTCTCATCTACTGCAAATCCAAACATGAGACCTTGGTCACCAGCACCAATCAAGTCAAGCGGATCTTGATCTGCACTTCCACGGACTTCCAAGGCTTCGTTAACACCTTGGGCGATATCCGGCGACTGCTCAACAAGCGATGGATGAACTCCAACTGTTTCCGCAGAAAAACCATATTCTGCATTCGTATAACCAATCTCTGCAATGGTATCACGAACCACACGGTTGATATCCACATAAGCATTTGTAGAAATTTCACCAAAAACATGGACAGAACCAGTGTATACAGCTGTCTCAGCAGCAACGTGCGCCTCTGGATCCTTTGCTAAAATAGCATCCAAAATCGCATCTGAAATTTGGTCTGCAATCTTATCTGGATGCCCCTCAGATACAGATTCAGACGTGAATAATTTACGTTCTGACATAAAAATGTCCCCCCTTAAAAAATATTGTTATAGAGTTACAAAGTACTGATAGAAATTTCTACCATCTTATCGGGACTATATAACCCTATCATTATACCACTTTTTACTCATTTTTGCATTCTTTTCGAAAATTTATAAAACGAAGGTACAAAAAGGAGCCATTCAGCTCCAATTTTGTTCTTAAAATGTTTGGCGTTTGGCTTTACGCTCGGCACGGCCACGAGCACGATTTTCAGCACGCTTGGTTTTGCGACGTTTTTCATCCACCGCCCATTGAATCTTCTTCTTATAGCCTGGTTTGACTTTTTTCTTTTTCTTTTTAACCAAGCCAATCATTTCGATATCAAGCTTATCCTGCTTCTTTTCACGATTGGCACGACGATCACGGTCATAGGTATCTTGAAACTCTCCGTCTTTGACCATCTTAGGAGTAAACTTGATACCTAATTTTTCCAACTCACGGATATCCGAGTCATCACTTGGCTGGTAAAGGGTGATAGCTGTACCAGGTAGACCATTGCGTCCAGTACGTCCCACACGATGAACAAAGAAAGATAAATCCTGCGGAATCGCATCATTGATGACATGACTGACACCTTCAATATCAATTCCACGCGCCGCCAAATCCGTTGCGACAATGTACTCAAAATCAAGATTTTTCACCTGATTCATGATTCGCTTGCGCTCACGAGGGGCAATATCTCCATGAATCTTAGCCACCTTCAAACCTTTAGCTGTTAGGTATGTATGTAATTCATCTGCACGCGTTTTGGTATTCACAAAAATCATTGCCAAATAAGGTTGCATGACTTGAGTCAACTCATAAATCTGAGCATTCTTATCTCGGCCCTTGGTCGAAACCAACCAGTTTTCAATGGTATCAGAGATGACTGTTTTTGTTTTGATTTTCTCCATGACAGGATTTGACAAATATTTTTTCAAGAAGGGCTGCAACTTCTGTGGAATAGTTGCTGAAAAGACCATGAATTGCAAGTCTTTTGGAAGGCTTCCTGCAATCTTGTCAACTGTCTCCAAGAATCCCATATCCAAGGTCATATCGGCTTCGTCTACGACAAAAGTCTTAGCCTTGTGAATGGCTAAATCACCAGATTTGACCAAGTCATAGATACGCCCTGGAGTCCCGATGACAATATGGGGTTGGTTGCTGGCAAGTTTTTCAATCTGACGTGCCTTATCCGTACCGCCAACATAGTTAACCACACGGACTTCGACATCTGAGTGGGCCGCAATCTGACGAGCTGCTTGGTAAATCTGAGTAGCTAACTCACGACTTGGAGCCGTAATGACCGCTTGCACACTATCACTAGTTTCATCTAATTGCTGGAAAATGGGTAGCAAGAAAGTGTGGGTCTTTCCTGAACCTGTTTTTGACTCGCCCACCAAATCACGACCCGCCAAGACAATAGGAATCAACTTTTCCTGAACTTCGGTAGGAGTTGTAAACTTCAACTCCTCCAAAGCCTTTTCTATGTAGTTTTTAAACTGAAATTTCGTAAATGACATACTATCCTCGATTCTATTCATCTAACCATTATACCATATTTTGAACATTTTCAGTAGTCCAACTCATCTGACCTATCACAAGGCTCTCAATTTCTCCAAATACCAATCTTAGACTTGAGATCACACATTTGCTTTCTATCCAAAATGCAAAAAGAGAAGACCGAATTGGTCTTCTCTAAGCGTTAACTCTTTTGACTCAGATACACTTGGCAAAAAGTCAACTACTTGCTTAACAATCTTATAAAAGTCGAAAGCTGCTAGATAACATCAGTGCTTAATCATCTTTCCGCTTGCGACCAAGAAGCAACGCTCCTAGACCTGCAAGAAGAGAGCTAGTCATTAGACCAGTGAGTGAAAGCGGTGCAGTGCTACCTGTGTTTGGTAATGTATCTTGTTTTGCCTTTTCTCCTGCTGGACTTTGAGCTGGTGGATTCTCTTCAGGTTTTCTTGGTTGTTCTGGTTGAAGTCTATTTGCCTGATTATTATCAGCCCCCTGCTCTCCTCCTGGATTAACTGGTGGAATTGGATTTGGTTGAGGTGCTGGTTGCGGAACCGGTTGTGGTTGTGGCGTTGGTGCAGGCTGTGGTTGTGGACTAGGATCTTGCTTAGCTTCAAAGACCCACTTACCGACGAAGGTTAGATTTGCCCCCTCTTCCACTTCTTGGTAACCTAGGAATGTCCATGTACCATTTGCAACAGCTACCTCTACAGGCATCGGTGCTTCTGGAACAAAAGCAATCGCTGCAGAAGAACTTGTAGTATATGTTCCACTTTGTGGAAGTAAGCTCAATACTTCTGCTGGCAAGTTGTTGTCTGCGGTTGCACTCTCGAAGCGGTAAGTCACCTTATATGTTTCAGTCACCGGTGCAGGCAAAACATTAACTGGTACAGGAACTTCAGTAGAAGAACCATCTGGATAGTCAACTCGTACCTTACCTGTGTAAGTACCTGATTTTGTTGTGTCAATTTGACCTGCAGGTGTGATATCAACTACCTTAGTGCCAGCTGGAAGGCTTGGCAAGTTCGTCACATTATCGGTCAAGTCAGGTGTTTGTCCAACCTTGATAGTTTCTTCCGTTACTTGAGGCGTATAAGTTTCAGCATTTGTCGGATTCGCCTTGAATTCCCATTTCCCTACAAACTCTACATTTGCCTTGTTGACAACGGCGCTAGCTGCGTCGTAACCCTTGAAGGTCCAAGTGCCGTCGTTCACTGCGTCGGTGTAAGTGGTTTGGGATGGTTGTTGAGCGGAAACAGAGGCACCATTCACATAAGTTGCACTGTCACTTGGAGTCAAGGCTGCGATGGCTGCTGGAAGAGCTTGACCTGCTGTCTCGCTCTCGAAGCGATAAGTAGCTTGGTACTTGTTAGCTTCAAAGGCCCATTTTCCTACAAACTCTACATTTGACTTGTTGACCACAGCGCTAGCTGCGTCGTAACCCTTGAAGGTCCAAGTGCCGTCGTTCACTGCGTCGGTGTAAGTGGTTTGGGATGGTTGTTGAGCGGAAACAGAGGC
>NZ_NCVA01000027.1:0-6638 GCF_002096685.1 Streptococcus oralis subsp. dentisani
GAGTGGATGAAGCGGGACTTGAAAGGGACGGCAGATAACCTGTCTAGCCTTGCGGAGTTAGGAGTAGGAACTTACACTGCTCTGACGGATCCAGGAGCGGCTCAGCGTGGCCAGGATCCCAATGCCAGCTATGCGGATAAGGCAGCTTATCGTGCTCAGCAGACCGGAAAAGCCCTCTGGGATAAGGTCACCCATATGGATGCCTATGATGCAGGAGGCTTGACCTTTGAGATTGCCAGTCTTTTTGTTGGTCCAGCGGCTGTGGGTAAGATGGCTAAGGGGACCAAGTTAGGAGCTAAGGCAGCTGAGATGATTCAGTTAGCCAAGAACAGTACCAAAGCAAGAATTCTCGCAAATGTTGAAAAATGGGGTTCAAAGGTTGACAATATCTTAGCGAAGAGCAATAATGTCATTGGAAAATTTGGGGAGAAATTATTAGACACTCGAATCCCAGTCGGCATTCGTAAAGAGGCAGTTGCCTTTGCGGGAGGTATGGGAACCATGCCTACCTTCAGCGTTGAGAGTAAGACTCTACGTGAGGTGATGCACTTCTCAAGCAAACATGCGGATGATATAGTGAGAGGTATAGGTGGTTCTGGAGAAGTAAGACAGCTCGTTCCGCGTAAGCTATCTGATTCAGAGAAAAAACTTTACAAGCGTCCATCAGGTTATAGGAAGAATGTAAAGGAAACTGTCTGGGATAAAGCTAAGGATGAACAAGGTGTTGTCAAAGATCCTATTACTAAAAAGGTAATGGATATTGAGGAGTCTTGGGATATGGGGCATAAACCGGGACATGAATTTAGAAAACACCAACAAAGTGCGGCTGATAGAAAAATAACTCGTAAACAATTTTTAGATGAATATAATAATCCCAATAGCTATAGACCAGAGCTACCAGAATCTAATAGAAGTCATATTGGTGAAGATAAGACGGATTTTTATTTTGGTCCATGATTTTGAAGAAAGGGACTTACTATGGAATATGATAAAAAAGAGATAGCTAGAAAGCTTTTAGATGATGTTGGCGGTACTCCAAGAGTATATGCATTTAAAGATGAATATGGAAAAGAAATTGACATATTTTGTGGTGATGATTCTCCAATTGAACACGTATCTTCTTACTCCACTGTTGGGTTATCAGACTACACTTTGAACAAAAAGATAGATGATAAATCTTTAAGAGCAGAAATTATTGGTTCAACAGATAGTAGGAATGATTTGTTTCCAAATATAATAAGTGACTGTGCTTTTAAAGTGATGGATGGATCATCTCCTTGTATGCCAGGGACTGTATTTCTAAATGCAATAGATAATTATTATCTAGATTCTAATATGAAGCACATGTTATTGACTATCCCATTTTTATGGGAGTTGCACGATTTGGAATTTGATCATGAATATGTAACTTGGTTGTTTGCTGTTCCGATTTCTGAGTCGGAGTACCATTTTTTTGTTGAGAATGGGTATCAAAAATTAGAAATGTTATTTGAAAAAAACCAAATAGATATTTATGATTTAAATCGTAGTCCTGTGGTTTAGATGATATTTTACGTTGATGAAAGATACTCTCCTGTTTGCGGAAGGTTTTATTGGTGCAGCTGGAAGTATGGTTTCAGAGACTGCTATCGGAGCTGTAGATTTGACTCAGATTATTGGTATTGCCAGTATTGATGGCGTCAATCGCTTAACAGGAGGTCAAACTCCAGAGTGGATGAAGCGGGACTTGCAAGGAACGGCAGATAACCTGTCTAGCCTTGCGGAGTTAGGAGTAGGAACTTACACTGCTCTGACGGATCCAGGAGCGGCTCAGCGTGGCCAGGATCCCAATGCCAGCTATGCGGATAAGGCAGCTTATCGTGCTCAAGAGACAGAAAAAGCCCTTTGGGATAAAGTTACCCATATGGATGCCTATGATGCAGGAGGCTTGACCTTTGAGATTGCCAGTCTTTTTGTCGGTCCAGCAGCTGTAGGGAAGATGGCGAAGGGGACCAAGTTAGGAGCTAAGGCAGCTGAGATGATTCAGTTAGCCAAGAACAGCACCAAAGCAAGAATTCTCGCAAATGTCGAAAAATGGGGATCAAAGGTTGACAATATCCTAGCGAAGAGCAATAATGTCATTGGGAAATTTGGCGAGAAACTATTAGATACTCGAATCCCAGTCGGCATTCGTAAAGAGGCAGTTGCCTTTGTGGGTGGTATGGGAACCATGCCTGCCTTCAGCGTTGAGAGTAAGACACTACGTGATGTGATGCGCTTCTCAAGCAAACATGCAGATGATGTGGTACGAGGAGTAGGTGGTTCTAGTAGGACTACAAGTAAGCTTAGAGATAGTGTCTTAGAAGGAGCAAAATCTGAAGGCAAAGCTAGATATGGTGAACGGAAAATTTCTGATGAAGAATACGCAAAATTGAGAAAAATGACACCATCCAGAAATATTAGAAATAATGTGAATAAAGATATCCAGTTACCGATGCCCGATCCAGCTATTCCTGGTAAGATTATAGAAATTGGAGAAAGATTAGAAGCTGACCATATTGTTTCAATGGATAGGATTACAAAAATGGAAGGCTTCGAAAAAATGACGCTAAAACAAAAACTTGATGTTCTAAATTATGAAGAGAATTTTATCGGATTGAGCAAAACAGCAAACACATCTAAAGGTTCGAAGAGTTATAGAGAGTGGACTAGATATGTAAAAGAAAATATACCTATTTCTGCAGATTTTAAAAGTACTATGATAGCCAAGGAAAGAGAGTTGGAAGTTGTTTTGCAAAATTTAATTGATTCTTTTAATTAAATAATAGAGGTTAGTAATTATGGATAATTTATCAAATATTTTGGGCCAGTATACACTATCAAATTCTGAAGTGGAGATTATAGAGGAAACCTCTAAAATCTTATCGGCAGATATTCCGCAATTTTGGAAAAAAATCTTTCTTTCTGATGACTTTAAAGAAAGAAAAAGCATACTTCTTACAGAATGGAAGAAATTTGTATCAGCAGAATTGTCTAATACAATTTCCTATCTAGATGAATACTTGCTTCGGCTTGACTTGATTTTCTACAATGGTGAATACTCTATATTATATACAATTTCATCCTATGATAATAAAGATGTACTTCTGTATGAAGGTAAGAACCCAGTCTCAGTCGATGAATTAAGGAAAAAATTCGGAGATTTATTTGTGTCATTGGACAGCTCAATAGTAAACTTTTACACAAATATTCATAATGGTTTTTATGATTATAGAAGTAAAAGTATGGGATTGGATCCCGTCAAAAATATAGAGCCGGTATCCTTGTATGAATGGGAATATATCAAGCAAATAGATTTTAATCTTGAAGCATTATTTACATTTTTTAGTAATGGTATGGGAGACTATATCGTATTGGATATAGATTCTAAATTAGAAAACGGAGCTTATTTATGGTCTAAAATGGATTTGCCTGAAAGAGGTTTAAATTTTTGGAATTATATTGATGAGTGGACAGTAATTGGTTTTGAGTAAGTTTTTATAGAGGCTAAGAGTATTAGAAAGTTTAATGGGGGAGTCCTATTTATGAGTGATAAATTCCTTGAGCTATTTATTGAAAAAACTTTTTATAATGAGCTATTTAGTAAGTTGAAATTTTACATCTACCTTCATAGAGATGAAATAAAAGTTAGATCCTACACTTTATCTTCGATATCCTATAAAACGCTAGATGATTTTACCGTCAAGGAATGAAAGATACACTCTTGTTTGCGGAAGGTTTTATTGGTGCAGCTGGAAGTATGGTTTCAGAGACTGCTATCGGAGCTGTAGATTTGACTCAGATCATTGGTATTGCCAGAAATGCTAACTTTAGACAAGCTGATGAGCTCCTTGCTAGAGAATTAGGGAAAACTCGTCGAGAAATTGTTAAGTTTAGAAAAGAAAATAAACTAACGCGGCACGAACTTAATGACATAACAAGTATGCAACTAGTTCCGAGTATCATAAATAGTAAATTTGGGCATTTAGGCGGTGTTTCAGAAGTTAAAAAGTTGTTGGAATTATTGCAGTAGAAAAAGAGGTGTGAAATGAAGATAGTACATCCTGTTTTTGGGGAATTGACATTTAATAATGGTTGGACTAAGAGTATTAAATTAAATATTTTTAAAAAGGAATTTTCTGTTGAAATAAATATTGATGCAGATGAAGATGCGGTGTTCGATGAAAATCAAATCAAAGCTTTTGAATTTTTTTTCAGTGATATTCAGAACTGTGTTACCCAAGCCGAGAATGGTATTGTTGGATATTATAATTCAATAATTGATGAGGTAATTGATAGACTGGATTCAGATTCTAATTTTGGTCAGAAGTTATTAAATGCTAAAAATAATCCGAGTGAAATCTTTAAATTTTTGACAGTAAAACAAATTATGATTCCGATGAATTTTGATGATAATACACGCGAAGCAGGTTTCATTTGTGATTGTGAATGGGATATTGAAAACGGTGTTGGAATAAAATATATTAATGAACAAATATCAGAAATAGGATTTCAAGACATTTTGTTATAATTGAAGTTATGTTCAGCGGACCACGATCAGCAGTACTGAACAGCTTTTTAGTGCTTTAAGTAGCCAAATGGCAGCTGCGTGATGTGATGCACTTCTCAAGTAAACATGCGGATGATGTTGTGAGAGTGGCAGAGAAGCCCTTTGATAAAGAGCGGATTCTTGAAAATCTTAGGCAAAGTCGACTTGCACGGGAAAGTTCGAAGTTTGGGGAGTATTTAAGAAAAGAAAATCAAATTAAATACCCTACAGGTATTGATGGTAGTGTAAAATTAATAGAGAAGGCTGACCTTCCATCATGGATTGTGGATTCATTTCAGGATGGACAATATCGGACGGTAGTGACAACAGAAGAAGTAACTGTTTATCGTACATTTGGAGGACACTCTGATGCTGGGGGAGGTTTTGTAACTTCCAGCCCTGCGCAAAATAGAATTCAAGCGAAGATTGATACTGCATTACTTCCCGAATGGAAAAATACTCGAATGTATGAAGTAGAGATTCGAATTCCTAAAGGAGAAACACTGAGTATTGGAAAAGTTGCGCCGCAGAAGATTTCTTTATCAGGGACTGTTCTAAAAGGCGGTGCGGACCAAATATTATTACCACAGGGATGGTCGCAGGATTGGGTTGTGAATGTAAGGACTATCCCTAATTAAGGAGTAGATTATGAGTATGAAATCAATAGAGATAGCCAATAAAATTTTAGAAATAATGGATAAACAGTATCCTTCAGAAATACAGGAAAAAGGAGCAATTAACACTCTTTATACCATTATTAGATCAATAAAGGAAACAGAAACTATCCCATCGAATGTTCATCTTAAGGATCATGCACGTATGTTGATAGATGCAACTGCTAATTATAATTTAGAAATCATCTACCTACTTCAAGATTTAGATAAGGAATTAAAAAAGAATGAACATAAAAGATAGTTTACAACATTTTTCATCGAATCGAACAGAAGAGAATAGGTCGAAACTTCTTTCAGATATGGAGAAATGGACGCTGTTCGTCCCTATAAGATGGGTAGATAAGCAGACGTTCCGCATTATCCATATTCAGGATGGAACAGAAAATTTTTATTTGCCGATTTTAACGAGTCAAGAAGAGCAACTGCCGCCTATAAGTGATAATAATTCTATTCGTTTGGAATCTGTTCGTCTAGCTGATTGTATCCAGTTACTTCAGTCTAATCATCAAATAGCTGGAATTGTTATAAACCCTATGTCTGATAATGTAGTCCTTCTATCGGCTTTATTCCACGGACAGAATACGACGAAAAAACAAGTATCATTTGGGGTTCCAAGTAAAGATTATTCTTGGCTGACAACTCCTTTAATTTCATTCTTACAACAGAATACGGGTGTTCGGACGGTCTACCTATTGATGGTTGTTAGTGAGGATCAACCAGTAGCAACGCTCGTTGTAGATGGTGAAGAAAAAGATTGTCTTGCTATTGTTGATTATTTAAATCATCAGCAGTATTCTGAAGCTATTGATATTCTTCCCCTACAGACAGCTTTTTCAAAAGAAATCATTAAAGATGTTTCTCCTTTTTATACTAATCTATAGTACCATCTCTTCAAGAAGGATTTGATGACTATGTGGTAGACTACTTGGCTCGCATCTGGCCCTTGGGTGAGATGCCTGGAATGGATGCTTTTTTCGTAAGTAACATGATGATTGAGCGACTTCGTTTTGAAGGCTATAGTGACGACTGGGAAAGTCAGTTCACAGAGGATGTTTTACGTGCGACTCAGCTCTCCCAGCAACAAGTATCGACTGCCTTTATGCGCAGCGAGGATTTTGTTCGGTATTATGAGCCGTATTTAAACACGGAGGAAGGCTAATGGGATTTTATGTGGATATTGCGGAACTTCAGAAAGCCCAAGAGGCCTATATGAAGATGGTCGCAACTGCTCAGAGTCAGTTGGATACCGCTAAAAATGGAATGAATGCTATCATCACCAGTAATTCCATGCATGGAGAAGTCGGGAAAGCGATTACGAATGAAATCAATAATGTTCATAACCCCGTGATTGTTGGCTTAAAGAATAGCTTAGAATTTCTAGGTTCTGAGTTTTCCAA
>NZ_NCVA01000032.1:0-5249 GCF_002096685.1 Streptococcus oralis subsp. dentisani
AAAAAAGATCTTGACAAAGTAGGAAAAGTAGGTATAATAGAAAGAGTTGAAAAGCTCAAGGTCCGTTGGTCAAGGGGTTAAGACACCGCCTTTTCACGGCGGTAACACGGGTTCGAATCCCGTACGGACTATGTGTGTATCGCAGGGACGAAAAAAGTAAAAAAAGTTTCAAAAAAGTGTTGACATAGGTTAGCAGCTGTGATATACTAATATAGTTGTCGCTTGAGAGATTGAGTGACAAAGACCTTTGAAAACTGAACAAGACGAACCAATGTGCAGGGCACTATAACTAAGGTTATAGTACTGAACAATGAAAAAAACAATAAATCTGTCAGTGACAGAAATGAGTGAGAACTCAAACTTTTAATGAGAGTTTGATCCTGGCTCAGGACGAACGCTGGCGGCGTGCCTAATACATGCAAGTAGAACGCTGAAGGAGGAGCTTGCTTCTCTGGATGAGTTGCGAACGGGTGAGTAACGCGTAGGTAACCTGCCTGGTAGCGGGGGATAACTATTGGAAACGATAGCTAATACCGCATAATAGCAGTTGTTGCATGATAACTGTTTGAAAGGTGCAATTGCACCACTACCAGATGGACCTGCGTTGTATTAGCTAGTTGGTGGGGTAACGGCTCACCAAGGCGACGATACATAGCCGACCTGAGAGGGTGATCGGCCACACTGGGACTGAGACACGGCCCAGACTCCTACGGGAGGCAGCAGTAGGGAATCTTCGGCAATGGACGGAAGTCTGACCGAGCAACGCCGCGTGAGTGAAGAAGGTTTTCGGATCGTAAAGCTCTGTTGTAAGAGAAGAACGAGTGTGAGAGTGGAAAGTTCACACTGTGACGGTATCTTACCAGAAAGGGACGGCTAACTACGTGCCAGCAGCCGCGGTAATACGTAGGTCCCGAGCGTTGTCCGGATTTATTGGGCGTAAAGCGAGCGCAGGCGGTTAGATAAGTCTGAAGTTAAAGGCTGTGGCTTAACCATAGTACGCTTTGGAAACTGTTTAACTTGAGTGCAAGAGGGGAGAGTGGAATTCCATGTGTAGCGGTGAAATGCGTAGATATATGGAGGAACACCGGTGGCGAAAGCGGCTCTCTGGCTTGTAACTGACGCTGAGGCTCGAAAGCGTGGGGAGCAAACAGGATTAGATACCCTGGTAGTCCACGCCGTAAACGATGAGTGCTAGGTGTTAGACCCTTTCCGGGGTTTAGTGCCGCAGCTAACGCATTAAGCACTCCGCCTGGGGAGTACGACCGCAAGGTTGAAACTCAAAGGAATTGACGGGGGCCCGCACAAGCGGTGGAGCATGTGGTTTAATTCGAAGCAACGCGAAGAACCTTACCAGGTCTTGACATCCCTCTGACCGCTCTAGAGATAGAGCTTTCCTTCGGGACAGAGGTGACAGGTGGTGCATGGTTGTCGTCAGCTCGTGTCGTGAGATGTTGGGTTAAGTCCCGCAACGAGCGCAACCCCTATTGTTAGTTGCCATCATTCAGTTGGGCACTCTAGCGAGACTGCCGGTAATAAACCGGAGGAAGGTGGGGATGACGTCAAATCATCATGCCCCTTATGACCTGGGCTACACACGTGCTACAATGGCTGGTACAACGAGTCGCAAGCCGGTGACGGCAAGCTAATCTCTTAAAGCCAGTCTCAGTTCGGATTGTAGGCTGCAACTCGCCTACATGAAGTCGGAATCGCTAGTAATCGCGGATCAGCACGCCGCGGTGAATACGTTCCCGGGCCTTGTACACACCGCCCGTCACACCACGAGAGTTTGTAACACCCGAAGTCGGTGAGGTAACCATTTGGAGCCAGCCGCCTAAGGTGGGATAGATGATTGGGGTGAAGTCGTAACAAGGTAGCCGTATCGGAAGGTGCGGCTGGATCACCTCCTTTCTAAGGATAAGGAACTGCGCATTGGTCTTGTTTAGTCTTGAGAGGTCTTGTGGGGCCTTAGCTCAGCTGGGAGAGCGCCTGCTTTGCACGCAGGAGGTCAGCGGTTCGATCCCGCTAGGCTCCATTGGTGAGAGATCACCAAGTAATGCACATTGAAAATTGAATATCTATATCAAATAGTAACAAGAAAATAAACCGAAACGCTGTAGTATTAAAAGAGTTACTGACTGAAAGGTCAGAAAATAAGGTTAAGTTAATAAGGGCGCACGGTGGATGCCTTGGCACTAGGAGCCGAAGAAGGACGTGACAAACGACGATATGCCTTGGGTAGCTGTAAGTAAGCGATGATCCAGGGATTTCCGAATGGGGGAACCCAACAGGTACTACCTGTTACCCATATCTGTTAAGGATATGAGGAGGAAGACGCAGTGAACTGAAACATCTAAGTAGCTGCAGGAAGAGAAAGCAAAAGCGATTGCCTTAGTAGCGGCGAGCGAAACGGCAGGAGGGCAAACCGAAGAGTTTACTCTTCGGGGTTGTAGGACTGCAATGTGGACTCAAAGATTATAGAAGAATGATTTGGGAAGATCAGCCAAAGAGAGTAAAAGCCTCGTATTTAAAATAGTCTTTGTACCTAGCAGTATCCTGAGTACGGCGGGACACGAGAAATCCCGTCGGAATCTGGGAGGACCATCTCCCAACCCTAAATACTCCCTAGTGACCGATAGTGAACCAGTACCGTGAGGGAAAGGTGAAAAGCACCCCGGGAGGGGAGTGAAATAGAACCTGAAACCGTGTGCCTACAACAAGTTCGAGCCCGTTAATGGGTGAGAGCGTGCCTTTTGTAGAATGAACCGGCGAGTTACGATATGATGCGAGGTTAAGTTGAAGAGACGGAGCCGTAGGGAAACCGAGTCTGAATAGGGCGCTTTAGTATCATGTCGTAGACCCGAAACCATGTGACCTACCCATGAGCAGGTTGAAGGTGCGGTAAGACGCACTGGAGGACCGAACCAGGGCACGTTGAAAAGTGCTTGGATGACTTGTGGGTAGCGGAGAAATTCCAAACGAACTTGGAGATAGCTGGTTCTCTCCGAAATAGCTTTAGGGCTAGCGTCGACATAAAGATTCTTGGAGGTAGAGCACTGTTTGGGTGAGGGGTCCATCCCGGATTACCAATCTCAGATAAACTCCGAATGCCAATGAATTATGGTCGGCAGTCAGACTGCGAGTGCTAAGATCCGTAGTCGAAAGGGAAACAGCCCAGACCACCAGCTAAGGTCCCAAAATAATTGTTAAGTGGAAAAGGATGTGGGGTTGCACAGACAACTAGGATGTTAGCTTAGAAGCAGCTATTCATTCAAAGAGTGCGTAATAGCTCACTAGTCGAGTGACCCTGCGCCGAAAATGTACCGGGGCTAAAACAATTTACCGAAGCTGTGGATACCTTTATAGGTATGGTAGGAGAGCGTTCTATGTGTGAAGAAGGTATACCGTGAGGAGTGCTGGAACGCATAGAAGTGAGAATGCCGGTATGAGTAGCGAAAGACAGGTGAGAATCCTGTCCACCGTAAGACTAAGGTTTCCAGGGGAAGGCTCGTCCGCCCTGGGTTAGTCGGGACCTAAGGAGAGACCGAAAGGTGTATCCGATGGACAACAGGTTGATATTCCTGTACTAGAGTATGTAGTGATGGAGGGACGCAGTAGGCTAACTAAAGCAGACGAATGGAAGTGTCTGTCTAAGCAGTGAGGTGTGATATGAGTCAAATGCTTATATCTATAACATTGAGCTGTGATGGGGAGCGAAGTTTAGTAGCGAAGTTAGTGACGTCACACTGCCAAGAAAAGCTTCTAGCGTTAAACATACTCTACCCGTACCGCAAACCGACACAGGTAGTCGAGGCGAGTAGCCTCAGGTGAGCGAGAGAACTCTCGTTAAGGAACTCGGCAAAATGACCCCGTAACTTCGGGAGAAGGGGTGCTGACTTTAAGTCAGCCGCAGTGAATAGGCCCAAGCAACTGTTTATCAAAAACACAGCTCTCTGCTAAATCGTAAGATGATGTATAGGGGGTGACGCCTGCCCGGTGCTGGAAGGTTAAGAGGAGTGCTTAGAGGTAACTCGAAGGTATGAATTGAAGCCCCAGTAAACGGCGGCCGTAACTATAACGGTCCTAAGGTAGCGAAATTCCTTGTCGGGTAAGTTCCGACCCGCACGAAAGGCGTAATGATTTGGGCACTGTCTCAACGAGAGACTCGGTGAAATTTTAGTACCTGTGAAGATGCAGGTTACCCGCGACAGGACGGAAAGACCCCATGGAGCTTTACTGCAGTTTGATATTGAGTGTCTGTACCACATGTACAGGATAGGTAGGAGTCTATGAGATCGGGACGCCAGTTTCGAAGGAGACGTTGTTGGGATACTACCCTTGTGTTATGGCCACTCTAACCCGGATAGGTTATCCCTATCGGAGACAGTGTCTGACGGGCAGTTTGACTGGGGCGGTCGCCTCCTAAAAGGTAACGGAGGCGCCCAAAGGTTCCCTCAGAATGGTTGGAAATCATTCGCAGAGTGTAAAGGTATAAGGGAGCTTGACTGCGAGAGCTACAACTCGAGCAGGGACGAAAGTCGGGCTTAGTGATCCGGTGGTTCCGCATGGAAGGGCCATCGCTCAACGGATAAAAGCTACCCTGGGGATAACAGGCTTATCTCCCCCAAGAGTTCACATCGACGGGGAGGTTTGGCACCTCGATGTCGGCTCGTCGCATCCTGGGGCTGTAGTCGGTCCCAAGGGTTGGGCTGTTCGCCCATTAAAGCGGCACGCGAGCTGGGTTCAGAACGTCGTGAGACAGTTCGGTCCCTATCCGTCGCGGGCGTAGGAAATTTGAGAGGATCTGCTCCTAGTACGAGAGGACCAGAGTGGACTTACCGCTGGTGTACCAGTTGTCTTGCCAAAGGCATCGCTGGGTAGCTATGTAGGGAAGGGATAAACGCTGAAAGCATCTAAGTGTGAAACCCACCTCAAGATGAGATTTCCCATGATTTTATATCAGTAAGAGCCCTGAGAGATGATCAGGTAGATAGGTTAGAAGTGGAAGTGTGGTGACACATGTAGCGGACTAATACTAATAGCTCGAGGACTTATCCAAAGTAACTGAGAAAACTTAGCGTATGGTTTTTCTAATTATTTGATAGGTATTCAATTTTGAGTAGGTATTACTCAGAGTTAAGTGACGATAGCCTAGGAGATACACCTGTACCCATGCCGAACACAGCAGTTAAGCCCTAGAACGCCGGAAGTAGTTGGGGGTTGCCCCCTGTGAGATATGGAAGTCGCTTAGC
>NZ_NCVA01000004.1:0-4018 GCF_002096685.1 Streptococcus oralis subsp. dentisani
AAGCAGCAGTCAATGAAGTTCCAGAATTCAAAGGAGGTGCTAACTTTGTAGAAGCAGCAGTCAATGAAGTTCCAGAATTCAAAGGAGGTGCTAACTTTGTAGAAGCAGCAGTAAACGAAGTTCCAGAATTCAAAGGAGGTGCTAACTTTGTAGAAGCAGCAGTAAACGAAGTTCCAGAATACACAGGAACTCTTGCTACTGTAGGAGATCAAGCGGCACCAAGCGTTGAGAAACCTGAATTTAAGGGTGGCGTTAATGCTGTAATGGCTCTAGAACATAAACTTCCAGAGTATCATGGTGTTCTAGCCACGGTAGGAAATGAGGAAGCGCCTGTTCTTGAAAAACCAGATTATCCAGTAGAGCTATTAGCTCATGACCAGACTATAAAACCAAATGTTTCAGTAGTAAAAGAAGAGCAAAATAGATTACCAGAAACAGGTGAGGGAGAATCTGAAACAGCCATTTTCTTGGCAGGTGTTAGCTTGGCCTTGTCAGCAGCCTTGTTAACTGCAAAACGAAAAGAGGATTAGTTTGTGCGTCTAATGCTATCCTATTGGTATAGCTTGGTCGATGATAAAAAATCACATTGATAAATGAGTTGAAGAGATGGAGAGGACTGATTAGGCCTCTCCGTCTTTACTAGTAAAAATGGAATCGTTTACTTTCGCGTTTGGATGAAAGGAGATAAGATAAAGATGGATAAAAATTTTTTCAATAAACGTTGTCATTACAGTATTCGTAAATTCGCTATTGGAGTAGCTTCTATTATGATTGGTGCCAGTATCTTTGGTGTTAATTTAGTAGAGGCAGCAGAAACAGGTAGTGTAGGAGATAAAGAGGGAACTATAACTCAAGCTCAGCCATTGGAAAAGTTACCTGATGAACTTGCAGCAGTTTTGAAGAAAGCAGAAGAAAATGCTGGGAAGGAAGCTAGCTCGACAGTTGGAAATGGAGAAACTACAGGAACGATTGGTTCTACTGATTCGACAAATAATCTTAAACCAGCTGAAGCACCTGGAATTCCAGAGAATGAAACAAAGCCGTCTGAAGCCATGAGTGGAGGACAAAATGATAAAGAAATCGCTAAACCTAGTCAACCAATTACACCTGAAACTCCAAAAGTAGAGCAAACAGGTGATGGAACAGTTGAATTGGCCAATCAATTTACGGCAAGCAAACCAGCTAGCGAAGCCAGTATTGAAGCTGCCAGCAAGAGCTCAGACTATCTCAAAAAAGAGTACAAGGTCTTTCCAACTCCACAAAAAGTGACTTATGGAGAAGGTATCACAGCCCTTCGTAAGCAAGTCAATCTGGTAATGGGCGATCAACTCGATATCTATACTCGCAATCGCTTGAAGAGCGTTTTGCAGGACAATCAAGTATCTTACAAAACTAGTAAAACGGCCGTTTCTGGCGCAACTAATATCTATCTTGGAGTGCATGGACAAGGTTCACAAGCAGAACAAAACTTGTCCAAGGTTTCCGCAGGTCTCTTTGACAAAATTGATGCTTATGCTCTGACCATCAAGGACAACTCTATCTCCATCGTCGGAAAAGACACAGATGCGGTCTTTTATGGTTTGACAACCTTGAAACATATGCTCAAGGAAAGTCAAGTGCCAGTTCTTCGCAATGTGACAGTGGAAGATTACGCTGAAATCAAGAACCGTGGGTTTATCGAAGGTTACTATGGAAATCCATGGTCTAATGAAAATCGTAAAGAATTGATGCGTTATGGAAGTGAATTGAAGTTAACTCAATACTATTTCGCACCAAAAGATGATCCATACCACAATAAGAAATGGCGTGAACTTTACCCAGAAGAAAAACTGGCTGAAATCCGAGAACTTGCACGTGTCGGTAATCAAACGAAAACACGTTATGTTTGGACCATCCATCCATTTATGAACAATCGTATCCGCTTTGGCAATGAAGCGCATTACCAGGCTGATCTTGCAACCATAAAGGCTAAGTTTACTCAGTTGTTGGACGTGGGAGTGCGTGAATTTGGTGTGCTTGCAGATGATGCACCAAGCCCAGTTGGTGGTTACCATAGTTATGTTCGCTTGATGAAGGATATCACAAATTGGTTGACTGAAAAACAAACAGCATACAGTGGTCTCCGTAAAGATATGATTTTTGTTCCTGCCTGGTACATGGGGCAAGGAACTGAAGCTGAACTTCGAACCTTGAATGAACATCTTCCTGAAAATGTCCATTTAACTCTTACTGGTGGAAAGGTCTGGGGGGCTGTTGACCAAACATTCTTAACGAACTTAAAGAAAAATTTAACAGAAGGTGGTAAGACTTACCGTCCAATTCAGTTCTGGATTAACTGGCCATGTAATGATAATACAAAACCCCACCTAATTCTTGGAGGTGGTGAAAAATTCTTACATCCAAATGTTGATTTATCACTTGCACAAGGAATTATGCTAAATCCAATGCAACAATCTGAAGCATCTAAAGTGGCACTTTTTGATATGGCTCAGTATGGATGGAAACAATGGAGAAGTGTAGAAGAAGCAGAACAAATCAACGATATGGCCTTTAACTATGTAGTTAATGATCATTTTGAAGAAAGCAGTGTTTCGAAGGCTTTTCGAGAACTCGGAAAACACATGCGCAATCAAAATAGACCTCCCCATGTCACTAAATTAGAAGAGTCTGTAGAATTGGCTCCAAAATTGACAGAATTCTATAACAAACTCAAATCTGGTCAAAATCTGGATACTGAAAGAAAAGAGTTGAGGGAAATTTTTGCTGGTTTGAAAGCCAATGCTCTATTACTTAAAGAAAAAGGTGATCAGAAATTAATCGAACAAATTCACTATTGGTTAGAGAATACAGTAGATCAAATGAACGCGCTTGAAGCTTTCCTAACAGCTACAGAAGGTCTTACTGAAAAGAATGATGCCAAGGTGTGGGAGTATTATCAGGCCGGAGTCAAACATTATGACCAGTCAGTTAAGTATGCCTTCTTTTACGTTGACCATTATGAATACGCAGAATTTGGTGTCCAACATATTCGACCATTTATCAATAATCTCAAAGAATACTTAGCCTTACATATCCAAGCAATGCTGAATCCAGATAAATTTGTGACAACATTTATTACGAATCGTGCTGGAATAGAAGGCGGATTGAAAGAAGTCACAGATGGTGACTTTGATACACATGTGATTGCCAAAACAACCATTGTGATTGAGAGAGGCGATTATGTAGGCTTGCGCTTTAATAAGGCAATTAAAATACACAAATTAGGTTTCGCTACAGGTACTAATACGGCCGATAATTATACCTTTAGTAATGCTCTTGTTGAATATCAAAATGAACATGGAGAATGGGTAGCCATAACGAGCCCCGCTTATACTGGTAGAGAACGTATTCTGGAATTTAATGACCTCGATATCACAGCTCAAGCTGTTCGTATGATAGCAACAGCTAAGAAGGATAATGCTTGGCTTGCCATGCGTGAAATTGCTGTTAACAGACCCCTAGAATTGGGTAGTAAGAAGGTTAGGGGCACTATTAGTTTAAGTCCAAACCTTGTTTACAAATATGGAACAAGTGTTGTTCATATGCAAGATGGTCGAGAAAACACAGAATCCATGATGGCACATGTTGATCAGACCAATGTCACACCAGCGCAAGCCTGGGTACAAATGGACTTAGGTGGACTGTACAAAGTAAAACGAGTTCATCTGATGCAAGGGGAACGAGACAAACTAGCATCTGGTGTCATCGAATATTCTGCAGATGGTACAAATTGGACAACGCTTCAAAATTTATCAGGGCAACGAACTTCTGATATTGTGCAAGAATTTACAACTCGTTTTGTTCGCATTCGCAATACACAAACCTTAAATAAGTGGTGGAGAATTGCGGAATTTACAGTAGATGTCGATAGTCCAAATCTTGACTTAACAGACACCAACGTTGATGCCTTGAAGGAAACACCAGTGGTGGATAGCTTAGGCAGTTACGAACTTCAAATTCCAGCTGGAACCAAACTCCC
>NZ_NCVA01000003.1:0-3955 GCF_002096685.1 Streptococcus oralis subsp. dentisani
TTGGAAAACTCAGAACCTAGAAATTCTAAGCTATTCTTTAAGCCAACAATCACGGGGTTATGAACATTATTGATTTCATTCGTAATCGCTTTCCCAACTTCTCCATGCATGGAATTACTGGTGATGATGGCATTCATCCCATTTTTAGCGGTATCCAACTGACTCTGAGCAGTCGCGACCATCTTCATATAGGCCTCTTGGGCTTTCTGAAGCTCCGCAATATCGACATAAAATCCCATTAGCCTTCCTCCGTGTTTAAATACGGCTCATAATACCGAACAAAATCCTCACTGCGCATAAAGGCAGTCGATACTTGTTGCTGGGAGAGCTCGATAAAATTCAAATCAAATTTCACTGCGTTGCTTTTCTAAATTTATCATTATGGTTTATCCCAAAGAGGTGAGGAATACATATAGCTTCCTCTGTTAGATATGTCCCTTCGACCCTCACGTACTATAAAGTCCAATACATTAAAGAATTTTTTTTCAGCCTCAGAAAAATTATCAAATTCAAATGTTCTTCCAATTACATAAGCTCTCTCATCTCTGCTATTCACCATGAATAAACCATCTTTGTAAAATATATGTACAGCAAATGGTGTTCTATTTGTTTCATCGAAAAGAACATACCGTAAAGATATATAATTTTTTTCTTTTATAATACATTCTATTTCTTGTTTGAATTTTTCAATTTGTTCCGAATTCATTTTATCACCTCTTTTAATAAAGCTAAATCTTCATAATACTTCAAAGAATTCCCTAGTTGTATCTGAGTTCCTCCACCTGCTCCAAAGACTTTTGCAATTTCTCCTTGTTGAATATTAGCCAGATCTGACAAAGAAAATCCCCGGTTTTCCATTGCATCAATTAAGCTTTCTTTAACTTCTGATGAAGCTGTTTTAAAAGCATTTATTATATTTTCTTCTGTCAAATCATGCATTACTCTATATTGATGATAATCTTGATCCCCCTCTGGATAAGGTAATCCGCGTTTATTAAAAACTATAATTTTTCCATCTTCAACGTTAATTTACTGTTTACCATATCAAATCCATATTAACTCTCACTACTTGCCAGAATTTTTGACCCTTCTGGTAATAATTCTTCTAGCTCTTGACGGGTAAAATGCCTTTGTGCTGCGGCATTATTTTTTAAAACCTCAATGTGTTTTCGCCAAAAAAGCTTATTTGCTTCCTCTTGTGACATATTAGGTGGCCAAGCATCATTTTTTAGCCTAAAATGTAACTCTGCTAAATTCTTTTCTCCACTCTCAATCAACTGAAACAACTCTAGTGGCAATTCATACACCACTCGTTGTTCTGCAATACCTCCTTCATCCACGACAAGATAATATTGTTCGCCGTGTTTCCAGATATGCTGACCATACCCTGCGACTTCCTCAAACTTGATAACGTCTTCCCATGTAATATTGGTAATCCCCATCTTAGTATCCTCCTAATGATCTAGAGGTTATCAAAAGCGAAATGGTTAATCTTTATCTAGCGGTGACACGTAGTTATCTGGGAGTTTACCCTTCCAATCAATCCATTTTTGTTCTGCTAGAGGGATTAATTTTTCGAGTTCTTCTTGAGTAAAGTATTCTCTACTTTTAGGATTAGCTATAAGAGGGGTAAGTCCCTCCTCAATCCATTTTTTTTCACTAGCCTTTCTTTCTTCTTCGGTTGAAGGCCATTCATCATTTTGTAGCTTATAATGAATATCAACCATAGTTTTTGTCCCACTATCAAGCAACTGAAACAGCTCTAGAGGCAACTCATACACCACTCGTTGTTCCGCAATACCTCCTTCATCTGCGACAAGATAATACTGGCCATTATGCCTCCAAATCTGTTGACCGTAGCCTTTTATTTCCTCAAACTTGATAACTTCTTCCCATGTTAATTTACTGCGTTCCATGTGACATCTCCTTCCTTTATACTGATACCGTCCATGACACCCTCCGGCATGTCTCCTGGATAGGTTCTTCCCCCTGGTCGCCACCAACCATTCGCACCGTCTTCCCTACCACTTGGGATTGAGATCCCTTTTTCAGAGACAACTTCCGGTGCTACATCCAAGCGATAAAGTGGATTGTCACCTAAGTACCCTTCGTCAAAGCCCAGTAAGGTTTCATAGAGGCGATTATCACCTTTGGCGACATCTTGAATAACATCCGCATGGTCTTTACTCAACCAAAAACTTGTGCCATCTTTACCTCCAATAATTCCTTCTTGATAATTAGGATCTGGCTTAAATTTTTGAAATCTAGTAGCACCATTCTCAAATTGTTGTCTATGAGCCTCAATATAGTCTGGACTATAAGTATTTTCCACACTAGGACGATCATTTTTTGGAGTTCCCAGTATTCTATCTGGTGAGTAATCTGGCTGATACTCAACCTTAGGTGCCTTTTCCGAGATTTCCAACACTCTCACGCGGTCTTCTGGACTAAGGCCGGCCTCCGCATACTTGTTCCACTGGCTATAACGTTGAGCGTCCCCTGCCGACATACCGTCAATGAAAGTTCTCGCCTTTGCTCCACTCTCCACCACATCATCCGCATGTTTGCTTGAGAAGCGCATCACATCACGTAGTGTCTTACTCTCAACGCTGAAGGCAGGCATGGTTCCCATACCACCCACAAAGGCAACTACCTCTTTACGGATACCGACTGGGATTCGGGTATCTAATAGTTTCTCGCCAAATTTCCCAATGACATTATTGCTCTTCACTAGGATATTGTCAACCTTTGATCCCCATTTTTCAACATTTGTGAGAATTCTTGCTTTGGTGCTGTTCTTAGCTAACTGAATCATCTCAGCTGCCTTAGCTCCTAGCTTGGTCCCCTTAGCCATCTTCCCTACAGCTGCTGGACCGACAAAAAGACTGGCAACTTCAAAGGTCAAGCCTCCTGCATCATAGGCATCCATATGGGTAACTTTATCCCAAAGGGCTTTTCCTGTCTCTTGAGCACGATAAGCTGCCTTATCCGCATAGCTAGCATTGGGATCCTGGCCACGCTGAGCCGCTCCTGGATCCGTCAGAGCAGTGTAAGTTCCTACTCCTAACTCCGCAAGGCTAGACAGGTTATCTGCCGTTCCTTGCAAGTCCCGCTTCATCCACTCTGGAGTTTGACCTCCTGTTAAGCGATTGACGCCATCAATACTGGCAATACCAATAATCTGAGTCAAATCTACAGCTCCGATAGCAGTCTCTGAAACCATACTTCCAGCTGCACCAATAAATCCTTCCGCAAACAGGAGGGTATCTTTCATCCCTTGAGGAAGCGGTAGATTTCGTGTTCCCTCAACAACATCTCCCCACCAGGAACCAATCTCATTCGAGCGATCCTTCAGCCAGGCTTGGATGGGGTGATGACGGCGATAAGAAGCTTCTCGCTCAGCGGCTTCTTGTTCTGCCTTGCGTTTAGCAGCCTCAATCGCTTCTGCCTTGGCTTTCGCATACTGCTGATCCAGCTCATAAATCGCTTTACCGAGTTCTTCATGCGCCACAAAGTCGGTCAAAATAGGATCACTATAACTCAGAGTCTTCACTCGTCCCGTAGCCGCCATTTGGCTACTTAAAGCACTAAAAAGTTGCTCGGTACTGCTGGTCGTCATCATCTTATCAAAGGCATTTACCTTATTCTTCGTATCCTGAACATACTTCCGGGCTGTCTGGGTATTGGTATAGAAGGTGCTGCTTAAGGGAGCACTCAGACGATAGAGAGTCGAAATACCATCATAGATACTCTTGAAGTTAGTATCCATGACCTTGTGTTTCTCATCGGCTTCATTTAGCTTCTTGACCGCATCATCCAAAGTTTCTTCTGCTAGAACTGCGGTTGCGGAGGTTTCGCCGACAAGATTCTGAAAATCCGTGATCGTCTTGGAAAACTCAGAACCTAGAAATTCTAAGCCATTCTTTAAGCCAACAATCACGGGGTTATGAACATT
>NZ_NCVA01000002.1:0-3166 GCF_002096685.1 Streptococcus oralis subsp. dentisani
AATGTTCATAACCCCGTGATTGTTGGCTTAAAGAATGGCTTAGAATTTCTAGGTTCTGAGTTTTCCAAGACGATCACGGATTTTCAGAATCTTGTCGGCGAAACCTCCGCAACCGCAGTTCTAGCAGAAGAAACTTTGGATGATGCGGTCAAGAAGCTAAATGAAGCCGATGAGAAACACAAGGTCATGGATACTAACTTCAAGAGTATCTATGATGGTATTTCGACTCTCTATCGTCTGAGTGCTCCCTTAAGCAGCACCTTCTATACCAATACCCAGACAGCCCGGAAGTATGTTCAGGATACGAAGAATAAGGTCAATGCCTTTGATAAGATGATGACGACCAGCAGTACCGAGCAACTTTTTAGTGCTTTAAGTAGCCAAATGGCGGCTACGGGACGAGTGAAGACTCTGAGTTATAGTGATCCTATTTTGACCGACTTTGTGGCGCATGAAGAACTCGGTAAAGCGATTTATGAGCTGGATCAGCAGTATGCGAAAGCCAAGGCAGAAGCGATTGAGGCTGCTAAACGCAAGGCAGAACAAGAAGCCGCTGAGCGAGAAGCTTCTTATCGCCGTCATCACCCCATCCAAGCCTGGCTGAAGGATCGCTCGAATGAGATTGGCTCCTGGTGGGGAGATGTTGTTGAGGGAACACGAAATCTACCGCTTCCTCAAGGGATGAAAGATACCCTCCTGTTTGCGGAAGGATTTATTGGTGCAGCTGGAAGTATGGTTTCAGAGACTGCTATCGGAGCTGTAGATTTGACTCAGATTATTGGTATTGCCAGTATTGATGGCGTCAATCGCTTAACAGGAGGTCAAACTCCAGAGTGGATGAAGCGGGACTTGCAAGGAACGGCAGATAACCTGTCTAGCCTTGCGGAGTTAGGAGTAGGAACTTACACTGCTCTGACGGATCCAGGTGCGGCTATGCGCGGTCAAGACCCTAATGCCAGCTATGCGGATAAGGCTGCTTATCGTGCTCAGGAGACAGGGAAAGCCCTCTGGGATAAGGTCACCCATATGGATGCCTATGACGCAGGAGGCTTGACCTTTGAGATTGCCAGTCTTTTTGTCGGCCCAGCAGCTGTAGGGAAGATGGCTAAGGGGACCAAGCTAGGAGCTAAGGCAGCTGAGATGATTCAGTTAGCCAAGAACAGTACCAAAGCAAGAATTCTCGCAAATGTCGAAAAATGGGGATCAAAGGTTGACAATATCCTAGCGAAGAGCAATAATGTCATTAGGCAATTTGGGGAGAAATTATTAGATACCCGAATCCCAGTTGGCATTCGTAAAGAGGCAGTTGCCTTTGCGGGAGGTATGGGAACCATGCCTGCCTTCAGCGTTGAGAGTAAGACTCTGCGTGAGGTGATGCGCTTCTCTAGCAAACATGCGGATGATGTGGTGAGAGTTTCTGATGATGCTGGAAAAGTAGCGGATAAGGTCGGTGATATACTTCGAGATGGTTCTCACTTTGATGATGCAGGGAAATTAAAGCCCAATGTTCGATATCAGGCTGGAGAGCATAATTATTTGTATCAGACAGACGAGTTGGGGCGCATTAGTGAAGCGTACGCAGATAACTTACAATTAAAGCTACATGATGGTAGACTACGACATAAAGGAAATACACCGGATAAATTACCTGATGATCATGCTGGTCATATATTTGGAGATTTATTTGGTGGATCTCCTGAATTAGATAATTTATTATCACAAGCGAAAGACGTAAATCTCAAAACCTATCGTCGTCTTGAACGAGACTGGTCAGAAGCAATTAAAGCGAATAAGAAAGTTGAAGTTCACGTCAAAATTGAGTACGTAGGGAATTCTGCACGACCGAAGACATTTAGGGTAAATTATACAATTGATGGACAAACTTATACACGTCGTATAAAAAATATTAATGGAGTGAAGTAAATGATATTTGAAGATTTATTAATGGAAATTCAATCTGATTTGGTGTCTTTGGGATTAGAATATTCGAATAGTCAAATTGATGAAATTTATTTGTATGGTTATATGGAAGAAGGTAGTTATTTTTTCAATTTATTTTTTAAGAAAAATGGGGAGATAATTAGACTCAATCAGATTAATGATTTTTTGAGTGAAAATGAAAAAATAGACGATTCACATGATAGACAGATACAACTTCTAGAATTAGGAATTGATGATTTGGAAAAAATCGAGATTTTGTTTGAGAATAATAAAAAAGAAGTACCTACCGAAATCAAAATTATTTATAATAAGAGCAGCAATAGTCTCAAATCTAAATATAGTTATTCGCCTATTTCAGATGATACTTCAGAATTAGAATTATTCAATAACTGGTATGATACGGTGAAAGTAGAAAATAATATTTGAAGATAAGATAATGGATTTACAAGTAGTCAAGCGCTTTGAACTTAGTTCCTACTCCATTGATCATATGGTTATGAAAATCAGGAAGCTCAGATCCATTATAATCAACTAGATCAACTATTTTCCATCACGGATTTACAGGATTTCATGGGGATTGTGGACAGTGTCTACAGTCCTATTTATCCTTTAGGTTCTGTTGCTGAGCTCGATTTGGAGCTCTTACCAGAGGAACTCCAGAAAAGCTTAGCGGAGGGGCCAGGACCACTCGTTACGATTTCAGGCCGCAAGATGCCTCTTCAAGAAGGATTTGATGACTATGTGGTAGACTACTTGGCTCGCATCTGGCCTTTGGGTGAGATGCCTGGAATGGACGCTTTTTTCGTTAGTAACATGATGATTGAGCGACTTCGTTTTGAAGGTTACAGTGACGACTGGGAAAGTCAGTTCACAGAGGATGTTTTACGTGCGACTCAGCTCTCCCATCAACAAGTCTCGACTGCCTTTATGCGCAGTGAGGATTTTGTTCGGTATTATGAGCCGTATTTAAACACGGAGGAAGGCTAATGGGATTTTATGTAGATATTGCGGAGCTTCAGAAAGCCCAAGAGGCCTATATGAAGATGGTCGCAACTGCTCAGAGTCAGTTGGATACCGCTAAAAATGGAATGAATGCTATCATCACCAGTAATTCCATGCATGGAGAAGTCGGGAAAGCGATTACGAATGAAATCAATAATGTTCATAACCCCGTGATTGTTGGCTTAAAGAATAGCTTAGAATTTCTAGGTTCTGAGTTTTCCAA